>NZ_JBSFWR010000060.1:0-50338 GCF_053594915.1 Kitasatospora sp. NPDC002543
GCGCAGGGTGTGCTTGCCGAGCGCGAGGGCGGTGGTGTCCAGGGCGGTGCCGGGTGCCAGTTCCCTGCCGTCCAGGGTGAGGCGGACGGTGTCGGGGTGTTGCCTCGGGTGCGGGCCGCCGCCGCGCGGGAGCGCCGGGGTCAGGACTTCGGCCAGGCGTCCGTGTAGTAGCCGAACAGGTCGGCGATGATGTCGGTGCTGCCGAGGTGGTTGTAGATGTCCACCTTGCCGTCCGAACTGACCGGCGTGGTCACGTGGTTGGGCACGGTCTGGCCGGCCAGCACGTTGAGGTTGCTGGTGCCGGGGCGCGGGGTGCCGTGGGCGTGCACGGTGAGGTAGCTGTCCCCGGTGGTGTTGGTGGACGTCACGTTGAGGACGGCCGCCCGGGCGCCGGCCGGGATGCCGCCGACGACGGTGGTGCTGTCCGGGCCCGGCTTGGCGAACGCCCCGGTGCGGGTGTCGGCCAGGCGCACCGGCACGGTCGGCGTGAACTTGGCCTGGCCGTTGGGGGCGTAGTACCCGAAGACGTCCAGGATGACGTGGGTGGACCCGTTGTGGTTGTACACGTTGACGGTGCCGTCCGGGCCGACCGGGACGATGACCTGGTTGGACTTGTCCTTGCCGGGCTCCGGGTTCAGGTTGGAGCTGACCGGCTTGGTCCCGCCGCCCGGGTACACCTTGAGGTGGCTGTCGGCGGTGGTGTCGGTGCTGGTCAGGTTCATCACCACGGAGGTGGCGTCCGCCGGAACGCCGCCGACGCCCGCGACCTTCACCGCGCGCGTCTCGCCCGAACCGAGCTTGCCGCTCTCCCGGGTGTCCACCAGCCGGCTCGGCGCCAGCGGGGTGAACAGGTGGCCGCCGTTGGGGCGGTAGAAGCCGACGACGTCGACGATCACCTCGGCGCGGCCGGAGTTGAGCAGGGTGCTGATCCGCTTGGCGTCACCGATCGGCACGGTGACCATGTTGGACGAGGTGCGGCCGGCCGCCACGTTCACGTTCGAGGTGATCGGGCGGGCCTGCCCGGTCGGCCAGACGGTGAGGTGGGTGTCCTCGGTGGCGTCCGTGACGGTCACGTTCAGGACGACGGTGGTGACGTTCCCCGGCACGCCGTTCGGCCCGGTCTCGGCGCCGGTCGGGATCGCGAAGGGCACCTCGGCGCCGCCCTTGAGGTCGAGCTTCGGGTCCTCGCGGGTGTCGACGAGCCGGTACGGCTCGGTGCGCAGGAACCCGGTCGGCGCGTACGCGGCCCGGAAGGGGTACGCGGCGGTGCTGGTGTGGCCGGCGGTGTCGGTGACCGTCACCGTGACGGTGTAGTCGCCCGGCGAGGTGTAGCCGTGGACGTCCGCGTCCAGGGTGGTGCGGGTGACGGCGGGGGTCCCGTCGCCGTAGTCCACCACGACCTTGGCGACCTGCCACGGCGAGGAGGTGCCCGACGGGTCGACCCGCACGCCCAGCGGCGGGGCGTCGGCGGTGTCGAACTGGTCCGGGACGACCTGCTGGACGGTGGCGCGGGCGGTCAGCGGCCCGGGGTACGTGGCCCGCACCTGCACGGCGTACCGGCCGGTGAACGGCTGGCCGGCGCCGGTGTCCACGGTGACGTTGGCGTAGTAGGTGCCGGCCGAGGCGTAGGTGTGCTTGACGACCCGGGAGCCGGAGGTGACCGCGGGGGTGCCGTCACCGAAGTCGTAGCGGTAGCTCATCACCGAGGTCGGCCAGTGGCCGTCGTCGTTGCCGGTGGTCGCCGTCAGCGTGATCTCGGTGCCGTACGGCGCCTGCTGCTGGTCGGCCGACAACTGGGCGACGGATATCGGCTCCTGGCGCTCGATCGCCCCGCGGTCGTGGTAGCCCAGACCGGTGCCGAGGTTCGGCCGCGACGGGTCGTCGGCCGGGTGCGCGACCGGCACGAAGCCGGGCGCGGTCTCGTCGGCGGAGTCGACGACCTCGCTGTTCTCCGCGTTGCCGTCCTGCCAGCGCGTCAGCACGTAGTCGAGCCGGCCGGCCCGGCCGTCGGTCGCGGCCTCGAGCGCCTCGGGCGTCTCGTACCGGGTGCCCGCCCAGAGGTACGGGGTGCCGTTGCTGAAGTTCGTCCAGTACGGCGCGACGGTGTTCGAGCCGGCCCGGGTGTCCTTCGCGGACGGGGCGGAGACCACGATCTCCGCGCCGTCCGGCTTGGGGCAGGTGTAGGGCGCGGCGGGCGAGAAGTGGCTGCGCACCAGGTTGTTGAACAGGTTCGAGCCGGAGGAGTCGCCGGCCAGCTCGATGCCGACCGTGCAGCCCTCCGCCACCGTGTTGTTGGTGAGGGTCGTCCCGGGCGAGTCGGTGACCTTGATCCCGGAGACGTCGGCGCGGACCACGGTGACCCGGCTGGAGCCGGTGACCGTGATCACCCCGGCGTTCAGCGACCGCACGATGACGTCGTGCACACCGGACAGCCGCAGGTCGCGGCCCACCGAACCCTTGACGGTGATGGGCTTGCCGGGCTCACCCGACTTGGTGACCACGCTGTCGGCGCCGTACGGGGTGCGGAGCACCTCCACCGTCTGGCCGGGCAGCGCCGCCGTGGTGGCCGCGTCGACGGAGCAGAACGGCTTGGCCGCCGTTCCCGGCCCGGAGTCGGAGCACGCCTGGTTACCGGCGTCGACCCTCAGCACCCCGGGCATCTCGTCGGTGGAGCCGGCGGTGGCGGCCGAAGCCGAGGTGGCGGCGGCGGGAAGGCCGCCGAGCACGGTGACAAGCCCTGCGGCGAGCATGCCCTTGGCGCGGTTGGGGCGCACGATGTGGTCCTCCGGGGTTCCGGGGTGGGGACGGGAAACGCGACCCGGTGGGCACGGGCCCGGTCAGGCGGGTCGGCCCGCGGAGATTCGCGGACGGAACGATTATGACGAGTGGCCGGACGCGATGATCACGCACCCCACCCCTCACCGTCACCGGACCGGCACACTTCCCTCCCCGGCCCGGGATCCCGGCGCGAACTCCGTTCCTCCACAGGGGCGTTGCGCGCTCGGGGCCGCGCCCCGCGGCGCGGTCCCGCCCATGGCGTCCGCCGGACCCGTCCCGGCCCTCGGCCGTACGGGAGGGGGGAACGCGCCGCGGTGGCACCGCTGCTGAGACCGTGCCGGATCGCTCCCGGCCTCGGACTCCTCGCCACGGCGGCCATGACGGTCCGGCTGGCTCTTGGGCGTTGACCGGACACAACCTCTCGACCCCGCCCGGTGCCGGGCCGGGCCGGGTCAGGGGGCCGGGAACCGCTTGCCCGAGGCTCCGGCGGCGCGGTGGCACAGCTCGATGAGCGGGCCGAGGAACTGGCCGCCGTACGCGCGGGCGGCGGCGCAGGGGTCCGTGCCGGCGTCGGCGGGCCGGCCGAGGGGCGGCCGGGCGGCGTCGGGGGCGGGACGCGGCCGGGGGTGGGCGAGCGGGAAGCCCGGCCGGTGCCCCGCGCCGGGCGACGGGGTGTGCCCCGCCTCGGGTCCGCCGTCGTCGGGGACGGCGCTCCGGTCGTCGGCCTCGCCCGTGGGTGTGGCGTCCGGTTCGGGGGTGGGCGGCGGTGGGGGCGGCACCGCGACGGGTGTCGGGGAGACCGACGCCGCGGGGAGTTCCAGGGCTCCCACGACGGCGGGGGCGCCCGGCTGGTCGTCCGGCGCCGATCGCGGGCCCGGCCCGAGGTAGGCCCGCGGGCCGGCATCGGACGCCCCCGAAAGCAGGGCCGTCGCCAGGACGACCGCGACGACGGTGCCGCGCCCGAACGCCCGCACCGGGGACGGGCAGACGGCCGGGCGCCACGTGACGCGGACCGCCGAGGGCGCGGCCGCCGCCGACTCCGCCCGGCGCCGGCAGACCTCGGCGTTGCGCGACGCCGCCCACTGCTCCGATGCGCCGAGGTCGGACCAGGCGGTGGCGGTCGCCGCGAACAGGTCGGCCGCCCGCAGGGAGTCCCCGCCGACCGCCGCGACGTACGCCCGCACCTCCTGCGCGCGCAGCGCCTCGGGGTGCAGGGCACCGCGCTCCAGGGCGACGTGCCGGTGGAGCTCCTCGGCCAGGTGGGCCGCGAGGACCGTGTCCCCGGCCTCCATGGCGCCCCGGATCAGGGCGACCCGCGGAGCGTAGGCGGCCGGCAGCAGCGTCTCGGTGGCCGTCCTTGACGACGCGTCGGCCGGATCGGTCATGGGCGGGCCCCTCGCAGGTGGTCTCCGAACGATGGATCACGTCACGTATACCGGTCGCGGCTGCCCGGGGCCGCTCCGTCGTCATCCCATCGGGTGAAACCGTGGCCGGCCGACCGGGGCGACCGGCCGGTGTCCGGGCGGCCGGGGTCGGCCCGCCGACTGGCCTCCGGCCGGTCGGCCGCCGGTCGGCGCGCCCGTGGCGCCGCCGTGCCGAGTTCGCCGCTTCGAGTGACGGGCCGACGACGGGAGCGGAAGCCCCGGCAACGGTGAACCGGACCGCTCCGCTCCCGGTCCGGAGCCCGGCACCGGAGCGGCGCGGTGGGCGCGCGGAGCACCGGACCGCGAACGGCGGGCGGGTGCTGGGCGTCCGCTTCGGCGGCCCAGCGGTGGCTCCAGGCCGTGAGTGGGTCCAGGGCGGCGTCGACCGGTCCCCGCGCGGCCGGATGCCGCCCGGCACACCGCACGAACCACTCGCGCTGTTCCGCGTGCTGCGCCGTCACCCCGGGCTCGCCTCCCGGATGTTCGCCCTCGGCTCGGGCCTGCTCGGCCACGGCCTCCTGCCCGACGCGGACCGCGAACCGGTGATCGCCCGGACGACCGCCCGGGCCGGCTGCGGCGACAAACGGGGCGGGCATGCCACGGCCGTCGCCCCACGGCCGGGCTCACCCGCGAACAGCTCCGGGCCACCGCCGCCGACGATCCGATGGCGACGGGGATCGCCTGGTCGCCCCGGCGGGCGGCACTGCTCGCCTCCGTCGACGAACCGCACGACGCCGCCCACCTCTCGCCGGCCGCCTGGGACGCGCTGCGTCCGGACGACGACGCGCGGCTGCTGGAACTCCTGGTGCGCACTGGCTGGTACCGCACCATCGCCCACCTCGCCAACGGCGTCCGGCCGGACGCCGAACCGTGGGCCGTGCCGTTCCCCGGCCAGGACCGGCCGCCCGGCGCCCGGCGGCCGGCGGCGGGCCGGTGCGCCGTTGCGCCGCGGGCGGGCGCCCGGGCTGGACCCTCCCACGGCGGGAGGGTCCACGATGGGCCCGTGCGAGACCAGGACGACTTCCTCACCATCGGGCGCTTCGCCCGCCTCTGCCGGCTGAGCGTGAAACAGCTCCGCCACTACGACGACACCGGCCTGCTGCGCCCGGCCAGGGTCGACCCCGCCACCGGCTACCGCTACTACGCGCCCGGCCAGGCCCGCGACGCGCTCACCGTCGCCCTGCTGCGCGACCTCGACGTGCCGCTCGCGGTGGTCGCCGCGACCCTGGCCGCCGACGAGCCGGAGCGGGCCCGCCTGCTGCGCGCCGAACGCGACCGGATCGCCGAGCGGATCGTCCGCGACCGGGCCCGGCTGGAGCTGCTGGAACACCTCGCCACCGACGGCGGACCGCCCGAGTACCGGATCGCCCTCGGGCAGGAGCCGGAACGGCGCCTGGTCGTCGCGCGGGCGGTGGCCGGGCCGGGCGAGCTCGCGGAGCGGACCGGCGCGTGCGTCGGCCGACTGCTGGCGGGGCTGCGGGACACGCCCTGGCAGCCCCCGCTGTGGGGGCTGTTCCCGCTGGACCTCGCCGAGGGCATGCGGATCGCGGTCGGCGCCGAGGCGGACGGGACGGACAGGACGGACAGGACGGACAGGACGGACGGGACGGCCCCGGAAGGCGGGCCCGACGGGCTGGACCGCGAACTGCTGCCCGGCGGGCCGGTGGTGGAGACGGTCCACCACGGCCCGTACTCCCGGCTGCCGCTCGCCTACCACGCGCTGCTGGCCGCCGTGCACGAGCGGGGGCTGCGGCCGCTGGCACCGGTGCGGGAGGCGTACCTGGTCGGGCCGGGCGAGGCCCCGGCGGAGGAGTGGACGACCCGGCTGGTGGTCCGGGTCGCCGAGGAGCGGACGGAGGAGGCGGCATGACGGAGCCACGGGGTGGCTCGCACTGCGAGACGACGGCACTGGACGTGCTGCTGCGCCACGAGGGCGTCGAGCTGTCCGAGCCGATGCTGTTCGGCCTCGGGGCCGGGCTGTCGTTCGTCTACTGGGACGGCAAGGGGCTGGACTTCCCGTTCCTCGGCGGCCGGGTGAAACCCTTCGAGCTGACCCGCGCCCTGGCCGCCCGGCTCGGGCTGCGGCTGGACGTCCGCGAGACCGCCTCCGCCGGCCGGGCCTGGCGCGACGTGACGGCGGAGCTGGACGCCGGGCGCCCGGTCGGGCTCCAACTGGACAGCTACCACCTGGAGTACTTCACCTCCAGGGTGCGCTTCGGCGGGCACGTGGTCGCGATCCGCGGCTACGACGCGAACGACGCGCATCTGGTCGACACCGCCCAGCAGGGCGGCGCCGTCACCACCAGTCTGGCCTCGCTCGCGGCCGCGCGCGCCGAACGCGGCCCGATGACCGCCCGCCACCGCTCCTTCACCCTCACCCGGCAGGGCGAACTCCCGGACGTGCGCGCCCTGCTGGGCCCCGCCATGGCCGCCTGCGCGACGGCCTTCCTGCACCCGCCGATCGCCAACCTCGGCCACCGCGGCATCGCCAGGGCCGCCTCCCTGGTGCCGGGCTGGCTCACCCGGGCGGAGCGGCCCGGGGAGCAACTGCCGCGGGCCGCCCGGATGATGGAGCTGGCCGGGACGGGCGGCGCGCTGTTCCGCAACCTCTACCGGGACTTCCTCGCCGAGTCCGCCGAGCTGCTCGACGACGCCCGGGTCCGGACCGCCCGCGACCGGTACACCGAGGCCGCGGCGGGCTGGACCGAGGTGGCCCGACTGGTCGGCGCGGCCGGGGAGTCGCAGGACGCGGCACCGCTGGAGCGGGCCGGCCGGCTCCTGGGCGAACTGGCGCGGATCGAGCGGGAGGCCATGGCCGAGCTGGCCCGCCCCGGCGGCTGAGGCGGGCCGGGGCCCCGGCCCCTGATGTGCGGCGCGCTACCGGTTGCGCAGCGCGTCCACCGCGATGCGGGCGGCCGTACCGATGACGGCGTCGGCCGCGGGAAGGGTGGCCGCGGTACGGGCGGTCCGGGTGAAGACGGCCACGGCGTACCGGCCCCCGTCCGGGTACTCGACGACGCCGACCTCGTTGCGCAACGTCGGCAGCGACCCGGTCTTGCCCGCGACGTGGACGTCGTCGAAGGGGAATCCGGAGGCCATCCGGTGCGGCCACACCTGGAGGCCCATCATCCGCCGGATGGCGGCGCCGTGTTCGGGCGTGCAGGCCTCGTCGCGCCAGACGGCGCCCAGCAGCCGGGTCATGTCGCGCGGGGTGCTGTGGTTGGTGCGGGCCGGGTCGAGGGCGCGCAGCCGCGCGATGACGTGCGGGTCGGCGAGCGCCCGGGCGCCGGCGGGGCCCGCGTCCTCGCGGATACTCGCGAGCATCTCGCCGAAGGAGTGCGCGGCGCGCGTCGTGTCGAGGCCCAGGCGGGCCGTGGTGCGGTTGACGGCGTCGAGGCCGACCCGGGCCAGGAGCAGGTCCGCCGCGGCGTTGTCGCTGACGGCCATCATCAGGTAGGCGAGGTCGCGCAGCGACAGCCGGGCGGCGTCCAGCATCGCGGCGGTGCCGGTGGGGCCCGGGGTGCGGCCGTCCGGCGGGCACTCGACCTGTTCGGTGAGGTCGAGGTGGCCCTGGGCGGCCTGTTCGTGCAGCGCGACCAGCAGGCAGAGCTTGTGGACGCTCGCGGTGCAGACCGGCTGGTCGGCGCCGACGCCGAGTCGGGCGGCCGAGTCGATGTCGAGGGCGTGCAGCCACCCGGTGACCCCGGCGTCGGCGAAGGCCGCGCGGATGCGGTCGGTGGCGTCGGACACGTTCGCAGGTGGGGTCACAGCCAGTACTCCGCTGCCGGTCGCAGGTGCATCGGACGGGTGGGGGTGTCGGGGCGGGCGTCGGTGGTGGTGCGCAGCGCGTGCTCGGCCGCGTCGGCGAAGGCCCGTACGGCGGTGTCGCCGTGGCCGCGCGGCCAGGCGACGGAGTGCCGCCAGGCCAGCGGGGCGCCCGCGAGGGGGCGCCAGACCAGGCCGGTGTCGGCTTCGGCGGTGCCGGCCTCGGCGGTGTGGGCGTCGCGCGCGCCGAAGGCGACGGCGCCGGCGGAGCGCACGAGGCCGCGCACGAAGCTGGCGCCCTGGCCGTGCCGGACGGCGGGCGGCTGGTAGCCGCCGCGGGCGCAGGTGGTGAGCAGGTCGTCGTAGAGCGCGGGGGCTCCGGCCCGCGGGAAGAGGATCAGGTCGAATCCGGCGAGCGCGGAGAGCGGCACTTCGGCGGACCGGGCGGCGTCGGCGCCGCGCGGCAGCAGGACGCCGAGTTCGCGTCGCAGGACCGGGCCGAGTTCGAGGCCGGTGACGTCGCAGGGGTGGTGGATGAACCCGACGTCGAGTTCGTGCGCGGCGAAGCGGGCGAGCTGGTCGGCGGTGGACAGCTCGTGCAGTTCCAGTTCCACGCCGGGGCTGCGGTCGTGGAACGCGGTGAGGAGGGCGGCGACGGTGTCGCCCGCGATGTCGGGCGGCAGCCCGGCGCGCAGCAGGGCGCTGTCGCCGTCCCTGATGCGGCGCGCGGCCGCGCGCAGCGCCTCGGAACGGGCGAGCAGTTCGCGTGCCTCGGGGAGCAGCAGCAGGCCCGCCTTGGTGATGGCCACCTGGCGGCTGGTCCGCTCGAAGAGCCGCACCTCCAGCTCCCGTTCCAGCCGCTGGATGCGCTGCGACAGGGGTGGCTGGGCCATGCCGAGGCGGGCCGCGGCACGGCCGAAGTGTGACTCTTCTGCAACAGTCACGAAGCATTCCAGGTGCCGGATCAGGTCCACGACCAGCGATCATACGCGATTTTTATCAATCGCTGATCGATATCGGAATTGGACGCGAACCCGGGCCGGTTGTTCTCCTCACGGCATGACACACCCTTCCTCCTCTCCCGCCACGGGCTCCTGGACCACCACCACCCACCAGCACCGGGGCCGTCGCCGCGCCCTGCGGGCCGGCATCGCCGTGGCCCTCGCGGCGGCCACCGCCACGGCCGCCGCGGCCTGCGGCACCTCCCTCACCGGGCCGGGCACCCCCAAGGCCGCCGAGACCCCCGATCCCGCGGCGGCCGCCGAGGCCCAGGCCTTCCTCGCCGACTGGGCGGGCGGCCGGCTCGACAGCGCGGCCTCCCGCACCACCGACCCCGCCAAGGCCCAGGAGGTGCTGCGCAACTTCACCGCCGGCCTCGACCTCGGAAAGCCGGAACTCACCCCCGAGCCCGCCGGCCTGCAAGACGACCACTCGGTCAAGGTCGCGTTCACCGCGAAGATGCCCGTCACCGGGCTGGGCACCTGGACCTACCGGTCCGAGCTGCCGGTGCGGAAGCAGGAGGGCGGGGCCTGGAAGGTCGACTGGTCGATGTCACTCGTCCACCCGCGCCTCAGCGACAGCGCCAAGTTCCGCCTGGACCGGGAGGACACCTCCCCGCCGAAGGTCACCGACCGCAACGGGGCCGCCCTGACGGGCGACGCCCTGCCGTCGCTGCGCCCGGTGCTCGCCCAGCTCACCAAGGGCGGCTCCGCGCCGCGCGGCGCGATCCGGCTCGTCGACCGCGCCACCGGCGAGGTCACGGGCACCGAGACCACCTTCGGGGCCGGGGACGCGAAGCCGGCCGACAAGCCGCCGGCCACGACGCTCGACGCCACCTGGCAGGCCGCGGCGGACAAGGCCCTGGCCGACAAGGCCGGCGGCAAGAACGCCTCGCTCGTCGCCCTGCGGGTCGACAACGGCGAGATCCTCGCCATGGCCAACTCCCCCGCCACCGGCTTCAACCGGGCGCTCTCCGGCACCTACGCGCCCGGCTCCACCTGGAAGATCGTGACGAGCAGCGCGCTGCTGATCAAGAACGCCGTCAAGCCCGACGACGTCGTGGACTGCCCCAAGTACCTCACCGTCGGCAAGGAGTTCCACAACGTGGAGACGTCCGAGTTCCCGGGCGCCACCTTCCGCAAGGACTTCACCAAGTCCTGCAACACCGCCTTCATCAGCCTGCGCGGCAAGCTCGGCGACAGCGAACTCGGCGACGTCGCGCGGGACTACTTCGGGGTCGGGCAGGAGTGGCACGTCGGGATCCCGTCGTACGACGGCTCGGTGCCGGTGTCCAGGGACGAGACGGAGAAGGCCGCGTCGATGATCGGGCAGGGCCGGATCCAGGCGAACCCGCTGGTCATGGCGTCCGTCACGGCGACCGCGGCGTCCGGACGGTTCCACCAGCCGACGCTCGTCCCCGGCGGCGCGGACACCACCTCGACGAAGCCGCTCCCGCCCGCCGTGGTGGACCAGCTGCGCTCGCTGATGCGGGCCACCGTCACCGACGGGACGGCGCACGTGCTCGCCGACCTGCCCGGTGAGATCGGCGCGAAGACCGGCACCGCCGAGGTCTCCGAGAAGGACCCCAACAACGGCTGGCTGGTCGCGCGGCGCGGCAACGTCGCGGTGGCGTGCGTCGTCGAGCAGGGCGTGACGGGCGGCGGGTCGGCCGGGCCGATCCTGCACAGCCTGCTGGCCGCCGTTCCCGGCGACCCGTCATGACACCGGGCCGGGGACGGTACGGGACCGTCCCCGGCGTGCCGCCCGCAGTCCGGGCCGTCAGCGGTCAGGAGAGGACGGCGAGTTCGGCCACCACCGCGCGGTGGTCGCTGCGCGGCAGGGCGTGCTCGGAGACGCCGACGGCGGCCAGCCCGGGCCCGTGCAGGACGTGGTCGATCTGGATCACGGCCGGGACGCGGTAGTCCGGGTGGTCCTGGGGCCAGGTCGGGAAGAGGCCCGCGCCGAGCTCCTCGTGGGTGTCGGCCAGGCCGGTGCCCATCAGGTCGCGCATCGGCTTGTGGTCGAGGGTGGCGTTGAAGTCGCCCAGCAGGACGGCGTTGCGGGTACGGCCGGGCGCGGCGGCGCGCAGGTCGTGCAGTCCCTCGGCCCAGCGGCGGGCGTCGCCGAGCGGGTAGTAGGTGTGCACGGCGACCAGCTGCACCGGGCGGCCGCCGACGTCGACGGTCAGGTTGGTGGTCGGCCAGGCCGGGTCGGCGGCGGAGCCGACGGGCAGCCGGGTGTACAGCGCGGTGTCGGTGCCGACCGGCCGCTCCCGGTGCGGCAGCAGGGCCCGGATGCCGGCCGCGTCCAGCGCGTCGGCGGCGGAGTCGCTCTGCTCCTCGACCGCGAGCACGTCGATCCGCTGGTCCCGCACCAGGTCGACCAGGGACTTCGGCGAGACCTGCCCCATGAAGTTGTTGCTGGTCGCCACCCGCAGCCGGGGCGCGTCGGCGGGCGCGTCGGCCGCGTCCGGGACGAGCCGGGGTATCAGCCACCACAGGTGCAGCACCACCAGCGCGGCCGCGGCCAGGCTCAGCCACCGGGCACGCAGCACCGCCACCACCACCAGCAGCACCACGCCGAGCAGCGCCGCGTACGGCAGCCCGGCCATCGGCAGGGCCCACACCGTGCCGTCGTCCCACCCGCACAGCCGCACCACCGCGAGCACGGCCGGGCCCAGCAGCAGCACCCCGCACCCCACCAGCGCGGCCGCGCGCCCACGGCCTCTGCGGGCGGGCGACGAGCCCTTCGACCTACCGTCCGTCACGGTGCTCCTTCCAGGGGCGGCTGCCGACGGCCGTGATCTTCGACCGCCGTCGTGAACCACGGACGCCCGCGCCCCCGGCCCGGTTCCGCCCCACCGGTTCCGCCCCACCCCGTCCGCCCGCACGCGTCAACGCGGGACGGCGGTGGCCGGACGCTTGACTCCGGCGGCCCCGGCCTCGGCGGTCAGGTCGAACGGCGGCTGAGTGAAGGGTGGTTGGCCGAGCGCGGGCCGGTCGGTCAGCGGGGGGCCAGGTCAGCGGAAGCTCCAGGTCAGCGGGGTCGGTCCGGCGGCGCCCCGGTAGCCGAGCGAGCGGTACAGGGCCTCGGCGTCCGGGGAGGCGGTGAGGTCGATCCGGCCGCAGCCGCGGGCGGCGAGCCAGTCGTGCACGGCCGTGACGGCCCGCCGGGCGTGTCCCCGGCGGCGGTGGGCGGGGTCCGTCGCGACGGAGGCGATGTGTCCCACGGAGAGCCCCTGGCCGGGTCCGGGCATGCGCATGCGGTCGGTGAACCGGCCCACCGCGCAGGACGGCAGCCGGACGCCGTCGTCGACGACGAGCGCGGCGAGCCGCTCCTCCTCGGCGAGCCTCGCCCGGGCCTCGGGGCGCGCGTCCTGCGGCGGTCCCGGGTCAGTGCGGCGCGGTCTGCCGGACCGCACCCGAGGCGAGGAGCCAGCTGACCATCCGCCCGCCGGTGTCGATGGCGGAGTGGTACGCGACGCCGGCGGCCTGCGGGTCCGCGGATTCCGGCCGTTCCGCGAGGTCGCGGCAGACGGTGGTCAACTGCCGGTAGCCGGCCAGCATTCGGGACCACAGCTGCTGTCCGGTCGGATCGGGCACGGTGAAGTACCCGCCGGCCCGCCGCGTCGCGCCGTCGAGCGCGTCACAGGTGTCGCCCACCTTCCGCATCGCCGCCTCGACCTGGGCCTCGGAGCCTCCGTTCGTGGCGGTGCTCACCACGGCGTCGATCGCGGCGGCGTAGTCGCGCTGCGCCGTGTAGAGCCCGTTGACGTGGTCCAGGCCGCCGACCGCGGCCCAGGCCTGCCGCTGGGCCAGGGCGATCGCCGGCGAGGGAGCGGTCGTGCGCTGGTCCAGCATCGACTCCCCTCCCCGGCCGCCCCCACCGCGCGGGCCGGGAAGCTGGACGGCGATCACCACCGTCGCCGCGACCCCGGCCACCACCACCGCGCCGGCGACCGCCCGTACGGCGTGCCGCCGCGTCCGCCGCGTCCGGCGGTGCGGCCCCGGCCCGGCGACCGGTACCGCGGCGCACCGCCCGGCCCGGCCGCGCCGCCGCCACAACAGGCCCGCGCCCCGGCCCGCGAAGGCGGCCAGGCCCGCCAGCAGCGTTCCCAGGGTCAGCGCGAAGGCCGTCTCGATCTGCAGCAGCCTCCACACCACCTCCGGCCGCCAACCGCACACGTGGGTCATGACGTTGAACGGGCCGACGCAGCCGTCCGCGCTCATCAGGAGGAAGGAACCCACGGTGCCGACGAGGGCGGTGACACCGGCCGTGACGAGCCCGGCGAGCAGCCAGGACGACCTGGCCACGGCGGCGACGACGGCTGCGGTCAGGGCCATCGCGGCGCAGAGCACCAGGACCGGCCCCATCAGGTACGTGACCTGGAACGGGCCCGAGCTCCGCACGGCCGCCGGGGACGGCGTGTGCAGATGGGCCTTCGCCGCGGCCAGTCCGGCCCAGCAGAGCAGGCCGCCCGCCAGTCCCGCGGCCATCAGCCGCCCGGGTCGGGCCGGGGACGGTGGCGGCGGTGCGGCCGGGCCGGCAGGCGCGGACGGTTCGGGAACCGCGGCCGGCTCGGGCTGTGCGTCACCAGCCGCGGGCGGTCCGGCCGCGGGCGGCGGCACGTCCGCGCCGAGCGGCCCACCGGGCAGCGCACCGGACAGCCCACCGGGCAGCGCCCGCGCGAGCCACTTCGGCCGCCCCGTCGGCCGCCCGACCGCCAGGGCGAGCAGCGGCAGCAGCCAGAGCAGCGCCGCGGCCCACCACAGGCTGTGCGCCGCGGTGAGGGCGCCGGGCAGGACGCCCAGCACCGCGATGGCCTCCAGCAGCGGGCCGATGTGGGCCGGCGGCAGGCCGGGCAGGCCGTACGCGCCCAGGAGCCCGGCCGTGGTGAACGGCCATCCCGCGGTCAGCGCCTCGCCCTGGGTGTACCACCAGTACAGCACGCAGCCGAGGGCCAGCGAGGCGGCCGCCAGGCCCACGAGCATGACCGGGCGCAGCGAGCGCCCGCGCCAGGAGGCGATCCACCACCCGGCGTTCTGGGCGGTCCACGCCATCACCAGGACGAGCGCGGCGACCAGGATCAGCAGGGCCTCGGGGTGGGCCGGCCACCAGTGGTTCAGGGCCGCCCTGGGCCCGAGGAGCTCACCCGCGACCAGGCCGGTGCCGAGCCACAGGCCGGCGGGCCACCCCGTCGGGGTCCGGCGTCCGGTGAGGACGGCGTACACCGCGGCGCGCCACACGGCGACACCGCCGATGCCGACGACGAGAGCCGCGATGAGCACCGCCTTGGCGGGGAGGGCGTCGAAGGGCAGGCTGCCGAGCTGCCAGACGAGGATGTCGGCCGCGAGCCCGGTGAGGAACAGCGGCAGGGCGTCCAGCGCGAACAGTGCCTTCGGGTCGGTCAGCGAGGCGCGGCGCAGTTCCCAGGACGGGTGGGTGCGCCAGAGTTCGACGAACCCGGCGAGGGCCCGGGGCAGGCCACGGCCGGCGCGCGGCGCGGCGGTCACGCTCCAGGACTCCCGGCTCGCGCCACAGCGGGCGGCCATGAGGTCGGCGTAGATCTCGCGGTTGCGCAGGATCCCGGCGCGCGTGAGGTGGACGGCGACCACGATCAGCAGCCCGAGCACCAGCTGGTGGGTGTTGAACGGGGCGAAATGGCCCCGGGCGTCGGCGGTTCCGGTGAAGAAGAGGTTCTTCACCCCCACCGCCGCCCACGGGAGCAGCACCAGCAGGAGGAAGACGCGCCACAGGGCGACGGTGGCGTAGGTGATGCCGACGTCCCTGTTCCGGAGGTGCGCGAGCTCGTGCAGGACCACGGCGCGGAAGCGGTCCCGGTCCGTGCCGCTGGTGGCGAACAGCCCGCCGTACAGGCACACCGTGGGGCTGCGCCAGCGGCCGAACACGACGGCGCCGACCTCCGGCACGACCGGGTCGACCACGAAGCGGGGCGCGCGGGCGAGTCCGGCGGTGCGCACCAGCTCGTCGAGCTGCTGCCGCAGCCGTCCGGTCGGGTCCAGTTCCGCCACCGCGACGACCCGGGTGCGGCGCGCCTTCCACACCGGCAGCAGCCAGTACAGCGCGAGGACCGCGACGACCAGCAGCACGCCCACGGTGACGGACACGCCGTCGAAGTTCTGGACGTAGCGCGCGGTGCACGCCTTGAGCGCGGACGCGTTCCGGGTGGACTGGACGAGGCCGGAGTTCACGGACGCGCCGGGGTCGAAGCCCGCGGCCAGCTGACAGGCCATCTCCTTGTCGGCCTGCGGGGAGGAGGCGAGGAGCTGCCAGACGGTCCGGGGGACCATCTCGACGCCGGCCGCCGCCAGGAGCAGCAGCAGCAGGACGAAGCGCAGGGTGGTGCCGGCGGCGAGGACCCGCTCGTCGGGCGCGGCGGGGGCCGGGCGCGGGGCCGCCTCGGGGGGTCCGGGGGGTCCGGGGGGTCCGGGAACTTCGGGGGCTTCGCGGGCTTCGGGGGTGGCTTCGGCGGGGACGTCGGTCATCGCGTCTCGCCGTCGGTCACCGGGGCCTGCGCCGCCGGGGCGGGTTCGGTCGGGGCGGGTTCGGTCGGCTCCGGTGCGGCCCGGTCCTGCGTGACCGCGTCCGATGCGGTCGAGTCCCGCGCGGCCGGGTCGAGCGCGGGGCCGACCGGTTCGGCCAGGACCAGCCGGGCCACCACCGCGTCGGCGATCGCCGACGCGCGCTGTTCCGCCATGCCCCGCTGCGCGGCGGACTCCAGCACCGACTGCCGCACCTCGGCGAGCTGTTCGCGCGTCAGCGGCGGAACCGTCACCGGCTCGGCGCCCTTGCGGAAGACCTTGCGCAGCCCGGCCCTCATCCCCTTCGCGGCGCCGTCCACCGCGGCACCCGCGAGCTTCTGCCCCACCGCGTCCAGTGCCAGCCACACCACGGGCGTCACCAGCGCGGCGACCTCGCCGAGCCCGAAGCCCAGTGCCTCGCTCCGGCTGCGGCCGGCGAGCCGGCGCACGACCGAGGCGTCGTCGAAGCGGGTCAGCCACACGACGAGCGGCAGTTCCTCCGCGGCGGCCTCGGCCACCACGTCGCGCACCACGTCGCGCACCCGCGTCGCACCGCCGGCCTCGGACTCTCGGCTCCCGGGGTGAGCTGCTTCGGAACCCATGGCACCTCCGTGGTCAACTTTCGGTGCGTTCCGGCCAGTTGACGCACCGTTCCCACACTGGCCGAAGGAGTCCGGGGCGGCAAGACCCGGCGGCACTCCTCCTATAATGCGCAGCCGCCGCGACGCCGCCCGCCGACCGCACTGGGCACCCCGGCCGAAAACCGTCGCATACGCAGCTCCCCTCCCAGAAAACTCGGATGGACAGGGCCTCGGGCCGCGGACGAGGCTTCCCGTAGTCAAGCCGGAACCATTCCCCTTCCGGAGGGAGCTCCTCATGACACGACCCCCCAAGCACAGGCGGACCGTCTTCACGGCGGGGTCCGCCGTTCTCCTGGCCGTCGCCGGGCTCGGCCTCACCGCGGCCCCCGCCCAGGCCGACCCGCCGCCGCGCGCCACCTGCAATCCCGAGATCGAATCGGTCTGGGACGACATCACGAGGGCCACCGTCACCCCGGTGGTCACCGAGTTCTCGTCCTTCAACGTCGTCCCCGGGACGACGGGTCAGCAGCAGCAGCGGCTCACCGAGATGACGTCGATCACCACCAAGATCAACAACACCGCCGAGTTCAACCTCAGCTACAGCTCGACCCTCGGCCAGGCCGGCATCAAGGCCGGGTTCCAGGTCGAAACCGGTCGGGGCAGCACCCGGACCACGGACACGCTCCGGACGGTGAACATCAACGCGCCGGGCAACTACGGGATCTTCCGCGGGTTCCTGCGCGTCGACGGCGAGTGGACCCGCTATCTGTGCGCCCGCTCGGGCCAGGGCACCGGGTACTGGGTCAACGCCAGCGCGAGCGCGAACGGCTCGGGCTACTACACGACGTACGGGGCGCCGAGCGAGGGCGTGGTGATCTGCTCGTACCCCGAACCGGCCGGCACCGTCCGCGAGGCGGCCCGCCTCGAAGTCTGCAAGCACTGACACCCGAGCACGTCCGACCCAGGAGGGAACAACATGGCGAAGTCCGGCAAGCGCTCCGCCCAGCGAATCGGAGCCGTGCTCGGCAGCATCGCCTTCGCCGGCTCACTGCTGACCGTCGCGGCACCCGCCGCACACGCGGCGAACCCGATGGACGGCTACACCTGCGAGGGCGGCGGGTACCGCATCATCACCCCGCACTCCGTTCCCGGGAGCCAGCCGCTGGTTCTCGGCTGGTCCCAGGCCTCGTGGGACAACGGCTCGATCGTCCAGTCGTCCTGGCAGGACGCCGCCAGCCAGCAGTGGACCCTGTGCGGCGAGAACAATCCGACGCGCACCGATGGCAAGTACTACAAAATGATGGACCATGCGCGCCACTGGTGCCTCGGCATCGACCGCGGCATGAACGAGGACGGCAACTGGCTGATCGACGAACCCTGCAACGACCAGGACAGCGAGGTCTTCTTCGTCCGGCCGGTGCCGGGCACCGACCTGAGCGCGATCATGGCCAAGCACAGCGGCCGCTGGCTCTCAGTGGACGGCACCAACAGCGGGTCGCACGTGATCCAGAAAGCCTTCAAGGCCGACCTGTTCCAGCTCCACAAGGTCTGGTAGGCGCCGCCCCGGCCGGCACCCGCTCCCGACGCGGTCGCACCCGTCGGGAGCGTACGGCCCACAGCCGGGCGCGCCGCCCGGACCGGCACCGGAACGACGTCCGGACCGGCACCGGAACGACGTCCCGCGCCCGCGACCGCCTCCGGCCGCCGCGGGCGCGGGGTGCTATCCGCGCACCGGCTCCAGTACGAGGACCGGGATGACCCGGTCGGTCTTCTCCTGGTACTCGGCGTACGGCGGGAACGCGGCGACCGCACGCTCCCACCACTCGGCCCGCTCGTCCCCGGTGACCTCTCGGGCCGTCATGTCCTGGCGGACCGGCCCGTCCTGGAGCTCCACGTGCGGGTCCGCGGAGATGTTGCGGTACCACTCCGGGTGCTGGGGGAAGCCGCCCTTCGAGGCCACGGCCGCGTAGCGCCCCTCGTGCTCCACCCGCATCACCGGAGCCTTGCGGATCTTGCCGCTCCTCGCCCCGCGCATCGTGAGGATGACGACGGGCAGGCCCGTGTCCAGGAGCGTCGTCCCCTGCGTGCCGCCCGAGCTCTCGTACAGCTCGACCTGGTCGCGCACCCACTGCGCCGTACTCGGCTCGTACTCGCCTTCGAGAGGCATCGCGCTCACCCCATTGTCCCGTCGTGAAAGGTGGTGTCCGACACATCGTCGGGAGTGCCCGCGACCGGCGGGTTGCGAGGATCGTCGAAGCCCTCGCTCCCGCTCCGGCCGGAGACACCTCCCGGTTGCGGAGCATAGCGGCAGCCGTCCGCGCGGCCGACCCCTCGCCGACGCGCCGCTGGCAGCGCGTCGCACGGGGCGGGCGTCCCGGCCGCGCGGACGTCGACGCCGGACCGGCCGCCCGGGTCGCGACGCGACGCCGGACGGTCTCACCTCGGCCGGCGCCGCATCAGCACCGCGTAGACGAGCGCCGCCACCGTCACGCCCGTCGGCAGCGCGACGTCCGCGCCGGCCAGCGCGGCCAACGGGCCGGTGTAGAGGGTGTCCACGCCGAGGGCCGCGGCCGTGACACCGCCCGCGACGGCGACGGCGCCGGCCGGGTTGACGCCGGCGCGGTACCAGAAGGGGCTGCCGGGGCTCTCGTCACCGAGGGCGCGGCCGTCGTAGCGGTTGCGGCGCAGCAGGATGTCGGTGGCGTACACGGCGGTGCTGGGGCCGAGGAGTACGACGGTCAGCTGGAGCACGTTGCTGACGGTGTCGAGGAAGTCGGAGACCAGCAGGGCGTACAGCGTCAGCGAGACCGCGACGGCGCCGTCCAGCAGCACGCTGCGGGTGCGTCGGACGCGGAGGCCGACCGCCTGGAGGGCGAGGCCCGCACTGTACGCGGTGAGGGCGTTGACGGCGATGGTGCCGACCACCAGGGAGAGCAGGAAGACGGGGTCGAACCAGCCGGGCAGGATCTGCCGGAGCGCAGCCTGCGGGTCGGCCATGTCGACGGCGGTGGCGCCGAGCACGCCGAGGCCACCGACCACCACGCTGGGCAGGAAGCCCCCGAGGGCGGTCCAGCCGAGGACCGCGCGCGGGGCGGTGGCCGCGGGCAGGTAGCGGGAGAAGTCCGCGCTGGTGGTGTAGGAGAGCGGACCGGAGGCGATCAGGGTGACGCCGGCCAGGACGGCCGCCAGGAGCCGGCCGCCGGAGAGCGGCTCGGGCTGGGTCCAGCCGAGGTCGGCGTGCGTGACGATGGTGTACCCGACCACCGCGAACACCGCGGTGAGGGCGAGGGTGATCGGCAGGTAGAGCCGGACGATCAGCGCGTGCCCGTAGACGCTGATGGTGAGGGTGAGCACGACGATCGCGATCACGATGGCGACCTTGATCGGGGTGGTGGGGCTGATCCCCGCCTCCTCGGCGAGCGAGAAGGCGGCGACAGCGGCCGCGGCGAGGTTCAGCGCGAAGTAGCAGACGGAGATCATCCAGCCGGTGACGGCGTTGTTCACCCGGTTGCCCCGGATTCCGTACATGGCGCGGGTGATGACTTCGCTGGGCGCGCCGGCGGCCGGTCCGGAGACCGCGAGCAGCCCGGTGACCAGCCAGAACAGGTTGCCGAGGACGACCACGGCGAAGGCCTGCCAGGGGGCGAGGCCGCTCAGGACCAGGGTGCCGCCGACCACCAGGTTGAGGTAGTTGACGCCGGCCGCCGCCCAGATCGCGAACAGCTCGCGGGGACGCCCGCGCCGTTCGCCGTCGGGGATGCGGTCGATGCCGTGGACCTCGACCCGGGCGCCGCGTTCCCGTCCGAACGGGGCGCCCGGCGGCGGGGCGAGGTCCGGCGGGACACGGGCGAGGTCCGGCGGGACATGGGGGTGGTCCGGCGGGGTGTCGGGGTGGTCCGGTGAGGTGTCGGGGTGGTCCGGGAGCGTGGACGCCATTGGGGGCCCTCCGTGGGGGTGTCGTGCCCACCTGCTTGCTTATTGGTCGCACACTCAATAGCATCCGGCACATGACGTCAAGCGTTCAGCGCAAGCGGGTTCGCAAGTCCCCCGAGGACCGCCGGGCGGAGATCGTCGGCGCCGCGGCCGAGGTCGCCCTCACCGAGGGCCTGGAGTGCATCACCCTCCGCCGGATCGCCGACCAGCTGGCCGTCCGGCCCGGCCTGATCAGCCACTACTTCCCCGCCGTCGAGGACCTCGTCGCCGAGGCCTTCGGCAGCGCGGCCACCGCCGAACTCGACGCACTGCTGCCCGCCGACCCGAGGGACGGCTCACCCCTGCGGCACCTGGGCCGCTTCTTCGCCCGCACCACCGGCCCCTCCTACGACGACGTCAGCCGACTGTGGCTCAACGCCCGCCACCTCAGCCGCTACCGCCCCGTCCTGCGCGACCGCGTGCTCGACCAGGAGACCGCCTGGCGCGGACGGCTCGGCGACCTGATCGCCGCCGGCGTCGAACGGGGCGAGTTCCACGCCGACGACCCGGTCCTGGCGGCCGTCCGGATCCTCGTCGTGATCGACGGCCTGGCCGGCCACGCCAACACCGGCCTGCGCAACCACCCGTCCTCCGTCACCCGACTCGCCGCCGCCACCGCCGAACGCGAACTGGGCCTGACCGAAGGCGCGTTGGACTCACCGGACCCCGGGCAGTCCTGACACCCGCCCCGCAGGCCCCGCACGCCCCGTCCCTCACAGCCCACTCCCCCACGCCCGCACCACCCCTGGAGCCGAAGTGCGCACCTCCCTCGTCCTCCTCTCCGCCCGCCTGCTCGATCCCGCCTCCGGCGGCCTCCTCCCGCAGACCGCCCTCGCCGTCGTGGACGGCCGGATCGCCGCCCTCGGCGACGACCGCGCCATCCGCGCACTCGCCGACCCCACGACCACCGTGATCGACCTCAAGGGCGCCGTGGTCACCCCCGGCCTGGTCGACGGCCACCTGCACCCGGTGTCCGGCGCCGAACTCACCCACGGCCTGGACCTCTCCGGCTGCACCGACCTGGCCGACGTCCGCGCCGCCCTCGCCGCCGAGGCCGGGCGCCTCACCCCCGGCGCCTGGCTGCACGCCTGGGGCCTGGACCCGAACGTCTTCGGCGGCCGCCCCGTGGAATCCGCCGCGCTGGCCCCCGTCCTGGACGGCGTCCCAGCCCTGCTCCAGCTCTTCGACGCCCACTCCATGCTCGCCAGCCCGCGCGCCCTGGAGCTGGCCGGCGTGGACGGCCCGCGCGGCTTCGACCAGGCCGCCGAGGTGGTCTGCGACGCCCAGGGCCGTCCCACCGGCCTGCTGCTGGAGGACGCCGCCTGTGAGCTGGTCGAGCGCGCCGCCCCACAGCCCACCCGCGCCGAACGCCGCGACCGCCTCGCCGCCGCCCTGCGCGCCATGGCCGCGACCGGCCTCACCGGCGGCCACGCGATGGACGCCAACGGCGACAGCCTCGACCTCCTCGCCGAGCTGGACGAGGCCGACGCGCTGCCGCTGCGGCTGCGCGTCGCCCCCTGGTGCCAGCCCGGAGTGGACGCGGAGGGGCTGCGCGCGCTGGTCGAACAGCAGGGCCGGGGCGGCCGCCTCTGGCGGGTGGACGGAGTCAAACTGTTCATGGACGGCACGATCGACAACGGCACCGCCTGGCTGGAACAGCCGGACGACCACGGCGAGTCCACCCACGCGTTCTGGCCGGAGCCGGCCCACTACACCCACGTCGTACGGGAACTGCACCGCGCCGGGGTGCCGACGGCCACCCACGCGATCGGCGACGCGGCCGTCCGGCACGCGCTCGACTCGATCGAGCAGGCGACGAACAGGACGGCGGACAGGACGGCGACGGGCCCGGAGGCCCGCGCCGTCCGCCACCGGATCGAGCACATCGAGACCGTCCCGGACGCGGTGATCCGACGCTTCGCCGAACTGGACGTGATCGCCTCCATGCAGCCCACCCACTGCTGCGACTTCACCCGGGCCGACCACACCGACAACTGGTCCCGCCGCCTCGGCGAGGAACGCGCCGACCGCGCCTGGCGCTGCCGGGACCTCTGGGACGCCGGCGCCACCGTCGTCCTCGGATCGGACTGGCCGATCGCCGCCTACTCGCCCCTCGGCGTCATGGCGGGCGCCCGCCACCGCCGCCCCACCCGCGACCTGAGCCAGGCCCCGCACAACCCCGGGCAGGCGCTCACCGCCGCGGAGGCCCTGCTGGCGATGACCGCCAACGCCGCCCACGCGGCCGGCGAGGAGCGGCTGGCCGGCCGGATCGCCGTCGGCCACCGCGCGGACCTCACCGTGCTCGGCGCCGACCCGCTCACCACCCCGGCCACCGAACTCGCGGACGTCCCGGTGCTGTTGACCGTCCTGGCCGGCCGGCCGACCCACCGGTCCGCCGCACTCTGAACCGGCCCCGGGCCCGCGGCGGTCCGCCCACCCGGGCAGGCGGGCGGACCATCGCGACAGGGCGTCCCTCGACGCCCCGGTGCGGTCACGCGGGCGGGATCGGGCCGAGGTAGGTGCCGCCGGAGGCGTCGATGGCCTGGCCGGTCACCCAGCGGCCCCGCGGGCCCGCCAGGAAGCCCACGACGTCCGCGACGTCCTCCGGCAGGCCGATCCGGCCCAGGGCGGTGATCGACTCCAGCCCGGCCATGGCCTCCGGCACGCCCGTCCACTCGGACGTCATGTCGGTGAGGATCACGCCCGGATTGACGGTGTTCACCGTGATCCCGCGCCGGCCGAGCTCGTTGGCGAGCGGCGCGGCGAGGGCCGTCAGCGCCGTCTTGCTGATGGTGTAGCCGATCTGGACGGGCGAGCCGATGCGGGCCGCCGCCGAGGCCACGTTCACGATCCGACCGCCGTCCCGCAGCAGCGGCAGGGCCCGCTGGATCACGAAGACCGGGGTGCGCACGTTGACCGCCATCACCCGGTCGAACTCCTCCTCGGTGAGCTGCCCGATCGAACCGGCCAGGTGGACGCCCGCGTTGTTGACCAGGACGTCCAGACCGTCCTCGCCGTACTCCGCCAACCCGGACGTCAGACCCTCGAACAGCTCGTCCAGCGCGCCGCTCTCACCGAACCGGGCCCGCACCGCGAACGCCCGGCCGCCGGCCCCGGCGATCAGCTCCACCGTCTCCGCCGCGGCCTTCTCGTTGCCGCCGTAGTGCACCGCGACCAGCGCCCCGTCGGCGGCGAGCCTCAGCGCGACCGCCCGCCCGATCCCGCGCGAGCCGCCCGTCACCAGTGCCGTCCTGCCGTCCAGTTCACCCATGGCCGAACGCTCCCCTCATGGCCGCCCCGGCCCGAACCGGCGCGGCGTCCAGGCCGTCGCGGCCCGATGCCGGACGGCCCCTCATACCTGCCCCGCCCGGAGATCTCCGATCCCCTCCGCCCGGGCCGCCCCGCCCGGGCCTCCCCGTCGGCCGCGCCCGGTGCGGGCCGGTCACTCCGAGTCGAACCAGTGGGTGAAGGGACGGTCCGGGCAGGACCGGCACTCCAGGACGTACACGGTGCCGCCTCCACCCAGGTCGAGGCCGGTGGGCTCCACGCCCCGAGCGCCCTCGTCGTCCCGGTCCTCGACGGGCCGCCACGTCCGCCAGGACGAACCGTCCCACTCCCATCCGGCCACGGTCAGCAGGTGGTCCATCGGCCGGCCGCACCGCTCGCACCCGAGGTCGGCCGGGCCGGTGATCCACGCCGGATACCCGCCGAGCTTCGTACCCGGTGCCTCCGCGAAGTGCGTCGCGTACGAGAGCAGCGGAGCGGCCTCCTTCAGCCGGTGGAAGTCCTCCCGCCACTCCTCGGCCGACTCCTCCGGCAGCTCCCAGGCCGGATACTCCGTCACGCGCTCCGGGTGCACCACGCAGGGCACCGGCACGTGCCGACGGTCAGCGGCGGGATCGGCCGCCGGCGCCGGAAGGACGGCCCCGACGGCCCCCGAGTCGCGCCAGAACACCACCGGCCACGGCGACACCGGAAAGTCGTGACCGAACGGGCACCACAGCACCTGCAGGACGTCCTTGCCCTGCGGAAAGGGCACCACACCGGCCGGCAGATCCGCACGGAACACCTGCACCACCGGCACCAGCGGCACCGGCGAGACGCTCGGCAGGCCGCCCCCGACGTCCCGGTGCGGCCTGGTGCACACCGGCCAGGCCTCCCCCACCGGCCACGACAACGGGCCGCCCACCGAACTCTGCCCGCTCGACGGGGCACCCGGCCTCGGATGCAGCCGCACGGTGTCCCGCGCCCACGCCGCGAGCCCGGGCACGAACGCCGTCACGTCCAAGGGGCGCTCGGTCGTACGCCCAACCGCCCCGCCCGCCGAAGGACCCGGATCCATCACCTGATCAGTCACCCGGCGAACCCTGCCACACCCCGCCGACAACAGCCCGCCCGGCACCGGTCCGTCCGAGCGGGCGCTCGGACCCCCGCCCGTCGGTCAGGGCTCGGTGGGGGTGCCGTCGTGGCGGGCCGGGTCGGTGGGGGTGGCGAAGGGCCAGGCTTCGATGTCGCGGTAGTGGATCGGGCCGGGGCCGCGGCCGATGTTGCTGCCGACGAGGTGGAGGCGGGCGGTGTGCCAGGGGCGGCCCGTGAAGCCGGTGAGGCCGGCCGCGGCCAGTGGGACGCTGACGGAGTCGTCGCGGCGGGACCGGGCGAGGGTCAGGTGGGGGCGCAGCGGCCGTTCCCTGAACTCGATTCCGCAGGACCTGACCAGGTCCCGGACGTCGGTGGCGAGCTGGTGCAGGTGGTCCACGTCGCCGTCGATCCCGGTCCACAGCAGTCGCTGGTCGAAGTGGCCGCCGCCACGCAGGGCGAGTTCCAGGGCGGGGCGCGCGGTGGCCCGGTCGGCGAGTGCGGCTCGCAGCCGGGGCACCACCGTGGAGGGTTGTTCGCCGAGGAAGGCCAGGGTGATGTGCCAGTCCTCGATCCGGTTCCACCGCAGCCGCGGGTACCTGGCGCAGGCGGGCCGCAGCGCCCGGGCCAGTTCGTCCTTGGCGCCGTCGGGCGGGGCCAGGGCGACGAAGACGCGCAGGGTCGGGGTTTCGGTGTGATCGTCCACGGGGGGAGGCTAGCCGAGGGCGGTTCGCCGGTGCCCACCGGTGGTGGCGCCCGTGTGCGGCTTCGGCGCCGGTGTCCTCGCCGCGCGGGGGCGGGGCCGGTCGCCCCGGGCGCGAACGCGCGCGGAGCGGTGGCCTTCACGGACGTCGCCGCCGCGAAAACCACCGTGAAGACCACCGTGAAGGCTGCCGTGGAGGCCGCCGCTCAGGTCAGACGCCGTGGCCGTCGCCGCCCTTGTTCAGGAACACCCGCACCGAGCCGTCCCCGTTGATCACGGGGCGCCCCTCCCCGGAGCGCCCGCAGGACGGCGGTTCGGACGGCCCGGGCGGCGGCGAGGTGGTCGCCCCGGTTCACCGGTCGGCCCGGGCCGGGGCCCGCGCACCTGTTTCAGGGCGCGACGGTCCTGCTCGCCAGCACCCTCCCCTGGGCGTCGTACGCGGCGAACCGGATGCCCTCCAGCGGGTGCGCCGTCCGGTCCTCGGGGGTCTTCCGGCCGGGGCCCCAGACGTGGCCGGTGGCGTACCCCGGGTCGCCGGGCAGCGAGGCGACGGTGGCCCAGGAGGCCTGGCCGTCCAGCTCGATGCTCATCCGGGCCACCTGCCCGGGCCCCTTGTAGACGAGGATGTACAGACCCTCCTGGGGCTGCGGGGGGTTCCCGTAGTACTGCATGGTGATCTCGGTCGCCTCCCCCGCCCAGGAGTACCCGGCGCACCCCGGACCGCTCGGGTACGCGGGAGCGTCGTGGACGCAGATCTCCCGGTCCTTCAGCTGCATCCACCAGTCCTGGCGGTCCAGGGGCAGCTGCCCGCCGGGCTCGACTACCACGGCCTCGGGAGCCGGGCCCTCCGGAACCCGGGGGGCCTCCGCGGCCGGTCCGACCGCGTGGCCGCCGCCCCGCGCGGACAGGACCGCGCCCGTACCGGCCACCACCGCGAGGGCGGCCACCACCGCCGAGGCTCCCATCGCCACCCGGCGCCCCCGCCGCTGGCGGCGCACGTGCTCCCGCACCGGTCCGGCGGTCCAGTCCCCCACCGCGACCCGGGCCGCCTCGTCCCGCAGCGCGTCGCGCACCATGTCCTCGGTGTCCGTCACCGGTTGCCTCCGTCCGTGCCGTCGATCGTCGATCCGGTGTCCTTCGCGTACGCGGCCAGCGCCGGGTGGCTGCGCAGCTTCGCCAGGCCCCGGCTGGCCTGGCTCTTCACGTTGCCCGGCGAGCAGCCGAGCACTTCGGCGACCTGGCGCTCGCCCATGTCCTCCCAGTAGCGCAGGACGACCACGGCCCGCTGCCGCTGCGGCAGCTCGGCCAGCGCCTGGATCAGCACCGAGCGCTGCTCGACGTCGTGGTGCCCACCGCCCGCGGTGGACTCCCGGTCGGGCAGGACGGGGACCAGCAGCTGCCGGACCCGGCGCCGCCGGTGCCGGCTCAGGTTGTTGTTCACCAGCGCCCGGTGGACGTAGGCGTCCGGCTCGTCCAGCCGGCTGATCCGGGCCCAGTTCCGGAAGACCTTCGCGAACGTCGCCTGCACGACGTCCTCGGCCTCGTGGTGGTCACCCGTGAGCAGGTAGGCCGTCCGCACCAGTCGCCGCCACCGCGTGGCGGCGAACGCCTCGAAGTCCGGCTCCCTCGGGCCGGGGCCGCCCCCGGAGGCCGGTGCCGTGACGGACCGTGGCTCCTCCCCCACCGGGATGTGCAATGCGCTCGCGGTCATCCGATTCCTTTTCGCATCCGTACGACGACCCGTCCGGATCATCGCTCTGCCCTACTCACCGCCGCGCCGCCGCATGGGTTGCACGACGGCGGCCGGCATTCGTGCGGGCACGAGAGGCTTCGGGCTCCAGGCGGGTGTGGTCGAGCGTCTACAGGCCGGCGAGCCAGGGATGACCCGGGTGCACCCGGGCGAGCAGTTCGGCCAGGGTCGCGCGCTGGGGCGGGGTCAGGTGCGGGACGGTCGCGTCGAAGTCCGCCTGGTCCTTCCGGCGGACGTGCTTCGCCTTGAACAGCAGGACCAGTTCGGGCGCCAGGTACGGGATGCCGTCCCGGGTACGGCGGATGACGTCGCCGTAGGGGAGCCGGATCGTCGCGTCGCGTCGGCAGACCCAGGTGTCGCCGTCGTGCGGTTCGCGGAACACGTCGAGCAGGTAGCCGCCGGTGGCCGGGTCGCGCAGCCAGGTCTGGTGCACGGCGGCCAGCACCTCCGGTGCGGCGTTCTCCCAGATCCGGCCGCTGCCCGCCGCGTCGAAGACGTATCCGGGGAAGCGGTCCCGGATCTCGGGGAAGCCCGCGGCCGGAACCCCGATCTCGATGTCCCCGTGTGCGCGGGTCTGCCGGCCCCGGAACAGGTCCAGCGCCCAGCCCGCGGCCACGTACCAGGGCGTGCCGACCCCGGCCAGCCGCCGCGCGACCTCGCCGGGGGTCCAGCTGGACGACCACCTGGTGTGGAGGGATTCGATCTCGTCGGGTGACAGCTCGATGCCGCCGCCGGGAAGTCGCTCGTTCACCACGGGAATCTACCAGCGGGCCCGACGGCCCCCGCCGGGTCGGCCGGGGGCCGGTGGTCCGGGAGCCCTGTCACTCCGGGCCGGCGGTGTCCTCGGCTCCATCGGGCGCATCGGCCTCGACGGGCTCCATGGCGGTGGCGTCGCTCAAGTCCTCCACTCTCAGCGGGCGTTGCCCGTCGAAAACGACCGCGAGACCGTAGGGGTCGCAGATCGGCAGGCGTCCCTCGGCGAAGTGCAGGTGCCACTCGTCGACGTGGAAGTCGAGCCGCGGGTGGTCCAGGGGGAAGTCCGTGACGGGCAGGCCGAGGTAGGGCTCCGACCGCGCCGCGGTGAGGCCGAAGAACGCCGGGTCGGCCGCCAGTGCCTCGCGCACGAAGCGGAGCCCGGTCTCGAGGTAGTGGTCGATCCTGCCGAGGACCTCGCCGACCAGCGCGAGGTCGGCCTGGTCGACGTCATCGGTGCCGTCGAGCAGGATGGCGGCCTCGACGGGAGCCCCGTACAGCGCGCTCCACGGCGCCTGCTCCACGCTCCAGACGCGCAGCCCTTCGGGCCCCCTGCCGAGGACCAGCCGTCCGATCCCGGTGCGGAAGACGTTCGAGGACACGGTGACCCCATCTCACGAGACTCGTTACATGATCGTCGGCACGCCGAGCCGGCCCGCGGCGACGGAATCGGACCACGCTACCCCGGGGCCCGGCCCGCGGATCCCGGCCCACCGCGCCGTGCGGCGGCCGGGATCCGCGCCCGGCACGCCCGGCGGGCCGGTCGGCGCGGACGCGAGCAGGACGGAGACGGGTATGGGACGCGACAAGGCCGGCAAGCCGCGCCGGTCGGGGGAAGCGGCCGGGTACGCCCTGCGGCGGCTGCGGCCGCCCGGCTACGACCGGTGGATCACCGTGGCCCCGGGCGCCTACGGCAGGGCCGTGCGGGACACCCGGCTCAGCCCGCAGGCCGTGGCCACGGCCCGGCGTCTGCACCGGCTGGCGCCGTTGTACGGGTCGACGGTCCCCGAGCAGGCCCTGTGGCTGGACCTCGCCGTCGACCGGGGCGTCCTCCGGGTGCGCCGCCCCGACGGCGGCATCGGCCGGCTGTCGGTCACGGACCTCGCCGCGCTGCCGGGCGGCCGGCCCGGGGACGCGGACCTGCGCGGCGCCGTCCACGAACTCCACGCCGCCGGGGCCGTCCTGGTCGAGCCCGGCGATGAGGAGGAGCTCGTGCTGCGGGTGGTCGTCCGCAAACCGGCCGGGCCGGGCGGGTCGTGGCTGTTCGACGGCGACCCGGCCGGCGACCCGGACAGCGCCCCGGCCGGCGACCCGGCCGACGCCTGAGCGCCGAAGGCACCCGCTCGCCCGCCGGGGGGCTCTCCCGGTGGCCACCGGCCCGCGGAGCGGCCGGACGCGACGGGCCGCGCGGTGCGCAGGCCGGTGAGCCGCAGCGGACGGCGGCCTCACCGCCCGAAAACCCGTTGGCCCCGGTCGGGCGGCCGGTGGTAAATATGTGACATGTTACAAGGCGTTCACATCACCCTCCGGGCCCGTCACACCGCCGACCTCCCGGTGCTCCTGGCCGAGCTGTACGACGACGTACCGACCCGCGCGCGGGCCGACTCCCGGCCCTGGCGGCCGATCCCGCCGGGATCGGCACACTCCCCGTACGCGGTCGCCGAGCCGGCCGACGAGGCCGCGTGCTTCTCCGTGGTCGAGACGGCCACCGGGGAGCTGGCCGGCGAGGCGCTGCTGTGGGGCGTCGACTCCCACAACCGGAGCGCCCACGTCGGGCTCGCCCTGCGGCCGCGCCACCGGGGGCGCGGGTTCGCGCCCGACGTCCTGGGGGTGCTCTGCCACTACGCCTTCCCGGTGCTCGGCCTGCGCCGCCTCCAGCTGGAGACCCTGGCGGACAACGCCCCGATGCTCCGGGCCGCCGCCACGGCCGGCTTCACCGTCGAGGGGCGGCTGCGCCGAGCCGCCTGGGCGTACGGGGAGTTCGTGGACCAGGTCGTGCTCGGGCTGCTCGCCGAGGAGTGGCCGGCGGGCGGTCGCGACGGGGGCGCGGCCGGCTGACGGCAGGCGGGCCGGGGTCGGCGGGCCCGCCGGCCCGGCCCGTGACACCCGGCGCCGTGGCACTCCGGGCGTGCGCGGTACGGGTTGTGACGATCCGTGGACGGATCTGGCGCCCTCCTTCACCGTTCCGATACGGTCTGGACCAATCAGCGGCCGATCTTCCTGCGGCGTCGTTCCGCCTCGCTCCGCCGCGCTCCGAAAGCCTCCCGGGAGTCGTCATCAGCGCCCAGCCCGCCTCCGCCCCGCTCACGCTCCCCGCGCTCCTGGACCACCGGGCGGCGCTCCACCCCGACCGCACCGCCCTGCTGGTGCCCGGCGGCGGGAGCCTCACCTACGGCCGGTGGCGCGAGCGGGCGGTGCGGGCCGCGCACGGGCTGGCCCGGGCGGGCGTGCGGCCCGGGGACACGGTGGCGCTGCTGTTCACCAACCGGGAGTGGGACGGGTACGCCGTGGCGTTCCTGGCGGCCCACTACGCGGGCGCGGCCGGGCTGGTGATCCGCGAGGACCTGGGCCCGGCCGACGTCGAACGGCTCGTCGAGGCCACGGGGGCGGCCTGGGCGATCGGCGGGAGCGGCCCGCGCACCGCCCTGCCCTCGTTCGTCCTCGACGAGCTCGCCCCCGAGGCGCCCGAGGCTCCGACGACCCCCGAGGCCCCCACGACCCCCGGGGCCCCGGACGGGGCGGAGCCGCCGCACCGGGTCGGCCCCGGGGACCTCGCCCAGATCATCGGGACCTCCGGCACGACCGGCACCCCGAAGGGCGTCCGGGCCGCGCACGCGAGCCTGACCGCCGGCCTGGCCCTCGACCCGCGCCCCCGCCCGTACGCCCACTCGCGGCACGCGGTGCACGCCTTCCCGATCGGCACCAACGCCGCCCAGGCGGTCCTGGTGAACGCGCTGACCGCGCAGCCCACGACGATCTGTCTGCCGCGCTTCGACGCGGAGGAGTTCGGGCGGGTGGTCGAGGAGTCCGGGGCGGGCACCGTCTTCCTGGTGCCGTCGATGGCGGTGGAACTGCTGAACTCCGGGATCGCCGAACGCCGGGACCTCGGCAGCGTCCTGCTGGTCGGCTCGACCGCCGCCGCGCTCCCGCCGGCCGTCGCCGCCGGGCTGTCCGCCGCCCTGCCGAAGGCGACGGTCGTCAACACCTACACCTCGGCGGAGGCCGCCCCGGCCCAGATATCCGCGGTCGTGGACCCGGCCCGCCCGGGCTCGCTGGGCCGCCCGACCGACCCGGGCGACCTGCGGATCCTGGACGAGTCCGGGGATCCGGTGCCGCCGGGCGCGACCGGTGAGATCTGGCTGCGCCAGCCCGGCCCGCCGCGCGGGTACGCCGGAGCGGCCTCCGACTCCGTCTTCCGCGACGGCTGGGTGCGCATGGGCGACCTCGGCAGGCTGGACGGGGACGGCTTCCTCCACCTGGTCGACCGGGAGAGCGACATCGTCAAGTCCGGTGCGCTGAAGGTCTCGACGCTGCGGATCGAGGCGGTGCTGCACGAGCACCCGCAGGTCGCCGACGCGGCCGCGCTCGGCCTGCCGCACCCGGTGATGGGCCAGGTGCCGGTGGCCGCGGTGGTGCCGCTGCCGGGCGGGATCGACCTGGACGGCCTGCGGCTGTTCCTGAGCGGGCGGCTCGCCCGTCCCGAACTCCCGGTCCGCGTCCTGGTGGTGGACTCCCTGCCGCGCAACCCCAGCGGCAAGGTGGTCAAGCACCGGCTGCGGTCCGCGTTCGAGGAGGACGCCCCGGCGGCCGGACGGGCACCGGAGACGGAGCGCGAGCTCGCCCTGGCGGGCCTGTGGCGCACCGTGCTGGGACGGCCGGTCCGGGCGGTGGAGGACGAGTTCTTCGCCCTCGGCGGGGACTCCTTCCGCGCCGTCCAGCTGGCCGCCGCGATCTCCGCCGAGTTCGGCGTGGCGGCCCGCACCGCGCTCGTCTTCGAGCGTCCCTCGCTCCGGGCCCAGGCGGCCTGGCTGGAGCGGGCCGGGGCCTCCACGGCCGGGCCGACGGAAGGGGCGGGCGCCGAGGTCTCGGCCTTCCTCCGCTCGCTGCGCGCGCAGCCGCACGACCTGCCGCTCACCTCCCAGCAGGAGAACTTCCTGCGCTGGATGGCCGAGGTCCCGGGCCGCAACGTCGGCTCGGTGGCGGTGATGTTCCGGGTGACGGAGGGCCTGCGGACGGACGTGCTGGCCGACGCCCTGCACGAGGCGCTCCGCCGCCACCCCGCGCTGCGCACCCGGTTCGTCCCGGTGCCCGACGCCGGACCGGGGACGCCCGGCGCCGAACCGGGCGTGCTGCGGGCCGTCCTGGACGACGAGCCGCACGCGGACGTGGTGCTGATGGACGCGCCCGGCGAGAGCGACGACGAGGTGTCGGCCCGGCTGGTCTCCGTGCGCGACCGGCTGACGGACCTCGCCGTGGGACCGATGACCAGGCTGGCCGTGGTGAGCCGGGGCCCGGCGGACCACGTCGTCCTGCTGGCGGTCCACCACCTGGTCTGCGACGGCTGGTCGCTGGGCCTGCTCCTGCGCGACCTGGGGGTGCTGTACTCGGCGCTGGGCAACGGCCGCCGGGCGCCGGCGGCCCGGCCCGGCCCGGAGTACCGCGAGCTGGTGGAGTGGTCGAACGCCCACTGGCCGGACTCCCGGAACCACTTCGCGACGGCGCTCGCGCACGCGCCCGAGGCGATCGACCCCTTCCCCGGGCGCCGGCACACCGAGGTGGTGCTGAGCGCCGCCCACGCGTTCACGGTCCCGCCGCGGGAGGCGGGCGCGCTGCGGGCCCGGGCGGCGGAGCTGGGCGCCACGCCGTTCCTCGCGGTGGCGGCGGTCTGGAGCGGCCTGCTGGCCGCCCGCAGCGGGCAGCCGGACTTCGTCCTCATGACGCCGGTGCCCGGCCGGACCCGCCCGGAGGCGGAGCGGGCGGTCGGCTGCTTCGTCCAGTCGCTGCTGGTGCGGGTGGACGTGTCGGGCGCGCCGGGGTTCGCCGAACTGCTCGACCGCGTCCGGGCCGCCGCCACCGCCGCGCTCGACCACCAGCTGTACCCGTTCGCGGAGTTCAGCCCGCAGGCCCCGTTCGCGGCCTGGCTGCGGTACGAGAGCTGGAGCGCGCCGGCCCAGCTGCCGGGGGTGGCCTGCGCCGCCTGGGAGCTGCCGCGCAACGCCACCGTGCCGTACCCGCTGCCCGGCGGCGACCGGCACGTCCCGGAGCTCGCGGTCACCGAGCTGCCGGACGGCGGGCTGCGGTGCTGGCTGCGGTACAACGAGCACGCCTTCGAGCCGGGCACGGTGACGGCGTTGGCCGAGGACCTCGCCGCCGCGCTGGCGGAGGCGGCCGGGGTGTGACGCGGGTGTGCCGAGGGGGTGCGGCCGTCACCGACCGCACCCCCTGACCGCCACCCGACCGCACCCCCTGACCGCCGCCCGGCCGGACCACTGCCGGGGCCCGGCTCCGCGACACGCGGACGCCGGGCCCCGGACCGTTCGGCCGCTCAGCCGGTGAGGCGCCCCGCCGCTTCCTCCTCGGTGAGCGCGTCGATCTCGGCGATCAGCAGCGCCTCGATCCGTGCCGCGAGGGCCGCCGGTGTGCTGCTCTCGAAGACGTCGCGGATGGGGACGTCCAGGCCGATCCCGGCGCGGATCCGCGCGGCGACCCGGGTGACCAGCAGGGAGTCCCCGCCCAGCGCCAGGAAGTCGTCGAACACCCCGACCTTCGGCACCCCGAGGACCTCCTGCCACAGCTCGGTGACCAGCTGCTCGGCATCGGTGCGCGGCGCGACGTACTCCGCCCCGGTGGCCGTCCCGGGGTCGGGCAGGGCCGCGAGGTCGGGCTTGCCGTTCGGGGTCAGCGGCAGCCGGGCCAGGGTGAGCACGGTGTCCGGGACCATGTACGAGGGCAGCCGCAGCGCGAGGTGCTCGCGCAGCTCGGCCGGCCCGGGCTCGGCGCCCGGGGCCGGGACGGCGTAGGCCACCAGCCGCCGGCCGTCGCGGACCAGGACGGCGGCCTGCGCCACGGCCGGGTGCGCGGTCAGCGCCGACTCGATCTCCGCGGGCTCGATGCGGTAGCCGCGCAGCTTCACCTGGGCGTCGCCGCGCCCCAGGAACTCCAGCCGGCCGTCCGCCCGCCACCGGGCCCGGTCCCCGGTGCGGTACATCACGCCGCCGGCGAAGGGGTCGGGCAGGAAGGCGGCGGCGGTCAGGTCGGGCCGGCCCAGGTAGCCGCGGGCCAGGCCGCTGCCGCCGATGTACAGCTCGCCCTCGGACCCCCGGGGCAGCGGGCCGCCGCGCTCGTCCAGCACGTGGAGCCTGACCCCGGGCAGCGGGCGGCCCAGCGAGGGCCGGCGTTCGGCGTCCTCGGCCGTCAGCTCGGCCGCCGTGGCGATCACGGTGGCCTCGGTGGGGCCGTAGGTGTTGACCAGCCGGACGGTGTCCGCGTGCCGCCGGCGCCAGCGGGCGACGGTGTCGGCCCGGGCCTCGGAGCCGCCGACGATCACCAGCCGCAGCGCGTCCGGCCAGCGGGTCTGTTCGCCGAGGCCGACGAGCTCCTCCCAGTAGGCCGTCGGCAGGTCGAGCACGGTGACGGTCCGTCCGGAGGGGCCGTCCAGCAGGTCGGGCAGGGTCCGGCCGCCGCCGGGCAGCAGCACGACGCACGCCCCGGTCGCCAGCGCCGGCCAGAGCTCCTCCACGTGGGTGTCGAAGCCGAGGGAGGCGAACTGGACGATCCGGTCGGCGGGGCCCAGCGCGTAGCCGTCGGGGCCCGCCATCCAGTCGACCCGGGCGGACACCGCCGCGTGGTCGACGGCGACGGCCTTCGGCGTCCCGGTGGAGCCGGAGGTGTAGAGGACGTAGGCCAGGCCCTCCCGGTCCACCGGGGCGGGCTCGGCGGCCACCGTCCCCGGCAGGTCCGTGCCGGTGAGGGTGAGGACGGCGTCGGCCTCGCGGACCATCAGGGCCCGCCGCTCCTCGGGGAGGGCCGGGTCGAGCGGGAGGTAGGCGGCGCCGGCCTTCCAGACCGCCGCCAGTGCGACGACCAGGTCGAAGGAGGGCGCCATCGACACCGCGACCACCCGGCCGGCCACCGGTCCGAGCCGGTGCGCCAGTTCGGTGGAGCGCCGGTCGAGTTCGGCGTAGGAGAGGGTCCGGCCGTCGCACTCCAGGGCCGGCGCGTCCGGCCGCGCGGCGGCCTGCTCCGCGAACCGCTCCAGCACCGTGCGCACGGTGGCGGGCGCGGCCGGGCCCGTCCCCAGGGCGAGCAGTGCCTCCCGTTCCCGCGCTCCCACGAACCAGTCGCCGTACAGGGGCAGTTCCGGGTCCTCGACGATCCGCGCGTACAGCTCGCGGAGGCGGCCGCCGAGCCCCTCGACGGTCTCCCGGTCGAAGAGCTCGCGGTCGTAGCTGAAGGACAGCGTGAGGCCGCCGTCGGCGGTGCGCCAGCTGTCGAGCAGCAGGTCGGTCTTGGCCTGTTCGAAGCCGGAGTCCATGCTCGTCGTGCGCACGCCCGCGGGCAGCGCGGGCCCGCCGGAGCCGTCCGCGAGTTCGTTCTGGCTCTGGTGGACGAAGACGGCCTGGTAGAGCGGCCCGGCTCCGGTGTCCGCGGGCAGGCCGAGGTGGGCGGCGAGCCGCTCGGCGGGGGCGTCGGGGCGGCTCAGCGCGGCGAGCGCGGCGGACCTGGTGCGCTTCAGCACCTCGCGGAAGCCCGGCTCCCCGGTGAGGTCGGACCGGATCACAGCGGTGCGGTTGAAGTAGCCGAGCAGCGCCTCGTGCGCCTTCTCGGTGCGGCCCGCGAGCGGGGTGCCGACCACGAAGTCCGGGCAGCCGGTCCAGCGGGCGAGCACGCACTGGTAGCCGGCGAGCAGCACCATGAACGGGGTGCAGCGCTCCTGCCGGGCCAGCCGGTCGAGGGCGGCGGTCGGCCCGGGGCCGAGGTCGACGCTGACGAATCCGGCGGGTCTGGTGGGGTTCGCCGGCCTCGGCCGGTCGAGGGGCAGGCGCAGCACGCCGGTGCCGGCGAGCCGCTCGGCCCAGAACCGGAACGCCTCCTCGCCCGCCTCCCCGCCCGTCCTGGCCTGTTCGGCGCGGGCGAAGTCCCCGTACTGGAGCGGGAGTTCCGGCAGCTCGGCGGGGGCCTCGCCGATCGCCTCGCGGTACAGGGCGAGCAGCTCGCGCCACATCGTGCGGAAGGACCAGCCGTCGGCCACGATGTGGTGGACGACGACGCTGACCGCGTGCTCCCGCTCCCCCGCGCTGATCAGGGTCGCGCGCAGCGGCGGCGCGGCGGCGAGGTCGAAGGGCGCGTTGACGTACGGGCGGCAGGCCTCGGTGAAGTCCGCCTCGGTGGCGCCCTCGGGCAGCCGGAGCGTGACCAGGTCGATCCCGGCGGGGGGCTGGACGCGTTGGACGGGCTCCGCCGCGTCGGGGCCGTCGACGACGAAGCGGGTGCGGAGGATCTCGTGCCGGGCGGCCAGGGCACCGAGGGCGGTGCGCAGGGCCTCCGGGTCGATCGGGCCGGTCCAGCGCCGGTTGAGGTACATGTTGAAACCGGCGTCGTCCGGGTGGAGCTGCTGGAGGAACCAGAGCCGGCGCTGTTCGGTGGTCAGGGGGTGGGTGGCGGTGGTCACCGGACGGTCACCTCGGTCTCGGAGCGGTGCGGAAGGTCGGAGCGGTACGGGCGGGCGGCCTCAGTGGCCCCGGCGGCCTCAGTGGCCCCGGCGGCCTCGGCGGCCTCGGCGGCCTCGGCGGCGGCTTCGGCGACGGCGGTGGCTTCGGTCACGGCGGTGACGGCCGCCCGGTCCTGGAGGGTCTTGAGGCCGACCAGGTCGTCGGGTTCGGCGTCGGGCACGTCCCGGTCGAAGTGGCGCAGCACCGGGACGGCCAGGCAGACCAGCGCGAGCGCGGCCATGGCGAGGCCGAACAGCAGGTAGAGCAGTCCGATGCCGCGCCCGTCGCCGGTGCCGATGAGCCGGCCCAGGGTGGAGGCGAGGGCGCCGTCACGGTCCATCAGCGGCTGGAGGAGCCCGGGCCCGAACGGGGCGACCACGGCGAACCCGACCGGCAGGGTGGACCAGGCGACCATGGTGTTGACCGCGATCACCCGGCCGTGGAAGCGCAGCGGCACCTTGGTCTGCACGATGGTCGCGTAGGCGCCGTTGAGCAGGGAGAGCGCGAAGGTCATGCCGAAGGCCCCGAGGGCGACCGTCCACGTCGACGGGCGCAGCCCGGTGAGCAGGCAGGCCGCGGCGACCGCGAGGGTCGACAGCAGGACCCCGCGCAGCTTCTGCCGTCGCGGTCCGCCCCAGACGACCAGGGTGATCCCGCCGAGCACGGCGCCGAGGCCGGCCGCGGTGGAGACCCAGCCGGCCGCGGAGAGCGGGGCGAAGGAGAGCACCAGCGGGGTGGTGAGCAGGAACAGCGGGGAGAGGAAGACGTTCAGGACGGCGAAGTACAGCAGCATCGCCCGGAAGTGGCTGCTGCCGAGGGCCCGTCGGAAGCCTTCGCGGATCTCGGCGGAGATGCTCTCCCGCCGGGTGGCGCCCATCACGTCCGGGAACCGTACGGCCAGGGTGACGCCGATGGCGACGGCGTAGCCGGCCACGTCGAGGGCGAGGATGCCGCCGAGCCCGATCGCGGCGAGCAGGCCGACGGCGAACAGCGGGACGAGGAACTGGGCGAGGCCGAAGGCCATCTGGACCACGCCGTTGGCGCGGCCGAGGTAGCGCTTGGGGACGAGCTGCGGGACGGACGCGTTCCAGGCGAGCCGTTGGAAGGAGAGGGCGGCGGACAGTACGGCGACGAGCGCGTAGGCGTGCCAGACCTCCAGGCCGCCGGTGGCGTACAGCACGAGCAGCAGGGCCTGGGTGGCGCCGGCGGCGAGGTCGCCGAGGAGCATGGTGCGGCGCCGGTCCCCCCGGTCGACGATGGCGCCGGCGATCGGGGCGGCGAGGATGCCGGGCACCAGGCCGCAGGCGGCCAGCAGTCCGAACTGGGCGAGCGAGCCGGTGCGCAGGTAGATCCAGACCGGGAGGGCGAACTCGGTGAGCGCCGATCCGATCATCGACACCTGCTGCCCGGAGGCGACGGTGAGGAACCGGCGCATGGTGGGTCGGACGGGTGCCCGCGCGTCGTCCGCGGCCGGCCGTTCGGCGTCGCGGGAGAGCCCGGCCAGCCACCAGGTCGCGCCGTCCGTCCGGCGGTGGCGGTCCTCCCGCCCCGCGGCGATCGACCGGTGGACGCCGGTGACGATGTCCGCGAGTTCGGCGGCCCGGTACTTGAGGTAGAAGTGGCCGGCCTCGTCGAGGACCACCACGGCGGTGGTGTCGGCGATCCGGTGCCACTCGCGGAAGCGCTCCTGGTAGAACTCGGTGGCCGGGTCGCGGTCGCCGCAGACGGCGATCACGGGCGCCTTGATCCGTCCGCCCTCGGTCCCGAACATCCGGGTGAAGTACCGTTCGACGTCCTTGGTGCCGGTGCGGCGGTTGCGGACGATCAGCCGCAGCTGCTCCGGGTCCAGGTCGTCGGTGTCCATCCCGGCGGCGGCCAGCCCGTTGATCATGTCCTGGTCGCTGCGCATCCGGTCGAGGAGCTGGGCCCACCGCTCGCCGACGGCCGCGCCGCGCCCCTTGGGCCGGGCGAAGGGGAAGATGCCGCCGAGGTGGACGGCGTCGATCTCCCGGCCGGCGGCCTCGACCCGGCGGGCGATCTCGACGGCCAGGCGCACGCCGACCCCGCAGTGCCCGTACAGGACGATCCGGCCCTCGACGTTCTCGACGATCTCGCGGGCGCAGCGGTCGGCGACCTCGTCGACGTCCATCGGCTCCTCGCCGAGTTCGTGTCCGGGGACGGCGATGGAGTGCAGCGCCCAGTCCTCGGGCAGGGCGTCGGCGAGCGGCTTGTAGATCAGCGCGCTGCCGCCGCCGTAGGGCGCGCAGACCACGCTGGCGGTGGTGCGGCGGCGTTCGGGGGTGAGCCGGTGCAGCAGTCCGCGCGGCCCCCGGTCGGCGCCCGGGTCGGTGACGAGGGCGGCGAGCGCGCGGACGGTCGGGAAGCGGAAGAGGTCCATCACGCCGACCGGAGTCGGCAGGTCGGGGAAGGCGCGGCGCAGCCGGGCGACGACCTGGGTGGCGAGCAGCGAGTGCCCGCCGATCTCGAAGAAGTCGTCCAGGGCGCCGACCTGGGCGGTGTCGAGCACCTCGGCCCAGATCTCGGCGATCAGGGTCTCGGTCCCGCCCTCGGGTTCGACGTGTCCGGCGGCCGGGGCGGCGTCCTCGGGTTCGGGCAGCGCCTTGCGGTCGATCTTCCCGTGGGCGAGCAGCGGCAGGCGTTCCAGGACGACGAAGCGGGCGGGGACCATGTAGTCCGGCAGGACGGCGCCGAGCGCGGTCCGCAGGTCGGCCGCGGCGGGGGCGGTGGCGGGGTCGGGGTGTTCGAGGTAGGCGACGAGGTTCTGCCGGATCCCCTCGCCGCGGACGGTCACGTGGGCCTGGGTGATGCCGGGCAGGGCGGTGAGCGCGGCCTCGATCTCGCCGGGTTCGACCCGGTAGCCGCGGACCTTGATCTGGTCGTCGGCGCGGCCCAGGTACTCCAGCACGCCGTCCGCGCGCCGGCGGGCGAGGTCGCCGGTGCGGTACATCCGGCCGCCGGCGAACGGGTCCTCGACGAAGCGTTCGGCCGTCAGGTCGGGGCGGCCCAGGTAGCCGCGGGCCAGCCGTTCCCCGCCGAGGTAGAGCTCGCCGGTCACGCCGGGCGGCACCGGGCGGCGGGCCGCGTCCAGCACGTAGCAGCGCGCACCGGCGAGCGGGGTGCCGATCGGGGTGCTGCCGGGTCCGTGCTCCCCGGGGAGGACCTCGTGGACGGTGACGCCGACCGTCGCCTCGGTCGGGCCGTAGTGGTTGAACACGGCGCAGTCGCCCCGGCCGGCCAGGTCGGCGGCCCAGGCCCAGGAGGAGGCCTCGCCCCCGAGCACCAGGGCCCGGCGCGGCAGGAGGCGCTCGACGGGGGCGTCGGCGGACAGCGCGGCCAGGTGGGAGGGCGTCATCTTGAGGTAGTCGAGGGCGGAGGCCTCGATGTGGTCGGCGAGTTCGGCGCCGGCGATGCGGCGCGGCAGCAGGTGCACGCTGCCGCCGGTGGTGAGCGCCAGGTACAGCATGGTGATGCTGAAGTCGAAGGACAGGGACTGCAGCAGTCCGTAGCGGGCGCCGGGTTCGATCCGCAGCCGGTCCCGCACGCCGGTGAGGTAGTTGAGGATCTCGCGGTGCTGGACGGCGACGCCCTTGGGCTGCCCGGTCGAGCCGGAGGTGTAGATGACGTAGGCGAGGTCGTCCGGTCCGGAGGTCTCGGCGAGCGGTCCGTCCTGTGCTTCGTCCCGCGGGCCGTCCGGCCGGTCCACGAGCAGTTCGGTGCCCGCGTACGAGGGGAAGCGGTCCCGCAGCCGCGCGTCCGTCACCAGCACGCGCGCGTCGGCGTCGGCCACCAGGTGGGAGAGGCGCGCGGGTGGCTGCTCCGGGTCGAGCGGCAGGTAGCAGCCGCCCGCCTTCAGCACCGCGACCAGGGCGACGGCCAGTTCCGGGGACTGCTCCAGGCAGACCGCGACCCGGTCGTCCCGGCCGACGCCCAGGGCCTTCAGCCGCCGGGCCAACGCGGTCGCCCGCGCGTCGAGTTCGCGGTGGGTGACGGTGGCGTCCTCGAAGACCAGCGCGGGGCGGTCGCCCGCCTGCCGGGCCGCCGCCGAGAGCAGTGCGGTCAGCGTTCCCGGTCCGTCCGCGGGGAGTTCGGGGCCGGCCGCCCACCGTTCGACCAGGTCGCGGTGTTCGGCGGCGGTGGACACCGGCAGGGTGTCGACGGGGCGGTCCGGGTCGGCCGTCGCCGCCGTCATCAGCACCTCGAAGCGCTCGACGAGCCGTCGCACCGTGTCGGCGTCGAAGAGGTCGGTGCGGTAGGTGATCAGGCCGAAGAGCCCGCCGTCCTTCTTCTCCCGCAGGTAGAGGGCGAGGTCGGAGTGGCTGGTGGTGGCCGCGTGCCCGAATCCCTCGGCGGGGGCGGCGGGTGCGGCGGCGGCCGCGCGGTCGCCGTAGTTCTGGTAGGCGAAGGTCACCTGGAACACGGCGGAGCGGCTGACGTCCCGTTCGATGTCCAGGTCGGCGACCATCTGCTCGAAGGGCACCTCCTGGTGGGTGTAGGCGTTGAGCGTGGTCTCCCGCACCCGGCCGACGAGCCCGCCGAAGGTGAGCCCGTCCGTCGGCCGGGCTCGGATCGGCAGCATGTTGACGAAGGCGCCGACCACGCCCTCCAGTTCCCGGTGCAGACGGCCGGCCACCGCGGAGCCGACCGCGAAGTCCTGTCGGCCGGTGTGCCGGCCGAGCAGCACCTGGAGCCCGGCCATCAGCACCATGTACGTCGAGGCCCCGTGGGCGCGGGCGCACTCGGCGACGGCGCCGGCGAGCTCCGGGCTCCAGTGCAGTTCCACGGCCGCGCCGCCGTAGGTCATCAGCGGTGGGCGGGGGCGGTCGGCGGGCAGTTCCAGGGCGGGGACGTCGGCGAGTTCGGTGCGCCAGTAGTCGCGGGAGGCGGCCAGGGCGCCGCTGTCCAGCCGGTCCCGCTGCCAGCGCGCGTAGTCCCCGAACTGTACGGGTAGGGCCGGGAGTTCGTTCTCGGCGCCGTGGGCGAACCGCTCGTAGAGCAGGTCCAGTTCCCGGTTGAGGATGTCGATCGACCAGCCGTCGCCGACGATGTGGTGCATGACCAGGGCGAGGACGTGGTCCTCGTCGGCGAGCCGGACGAGCAGGGCGCGCAGCAGCGGTCCGGCCGCGAGGTCGAAGGGCGTGGCGGTCAGTGCCCCGATCTCGTCCGCGGCTCTTCGGCCGGGGTCGGGGTCGGGCGAGGCGTCCACGAAGGCGGCGGCGAAGGGGCCCGGGGCGGCGACCAGGACCTCGGCCCGGCCGTCCTCGCTGACCGGGAAGGTCATCCGCAGGCCCTCGTGCCGCGCCACCAGGGCGGTCAGGGCGGCGTCCAGCGCCGCGCGGTCCAGCGGCCCGCGCAGCCGCCGGGCCGGGGCGAGGGTGTACGCCGTCCCGCCGGGTGTGAACTGGTCCATGAACCAGAGCCGTTCCTGTCCGCTGGACAGGGGTGGCGCGCTGCCCTCGGGGCGGGGTTCGACCGCCCGCACCGGGGCCGTGGCGCCGCGCAGGCGCTGGGCGAGGAGGGATCTCTTGGTGGCGGACCAGCCGGCGGGCAGGTCCTGGGTGTCGGTCATCGGCAGTCCGTTCGGGCGTGGAGCGGGGAGGGCGCGCTGGGGCGGTCGGCGGCGGTCAACGCGACTCTCGGACGACGGCGGCCAGGGCGGCCGGGGTGGAGGCGTCGAAGAACAGGTCGAAGGCGAGCTCGACCCCGTGGGCGGCGCGGATCCGGGCGGTGATCTGCATGATCGTCAGCGAGTGCCCGCCGAGGTCGAAGAGGTCGTCGTCGGGGCCGAGGCCGGAGGTGCCCAGCACCTCCTCCCAGATCGCCAGGATGCTCGCGGTGAGCTCGTCGGCCTGCTCGCCGCCGGCCGGTTCGGCGGCGGTGCTCGACGGGAGGGGCGGCGGGGCGGGCAGCGCGCGCCGGTCGAGCTTGCCGCTCGGGGTGAGCGGCAGCCGGTCGAGGGCCACGAACTGCCGGGGCACCATGACGGCGGGCAGGGTGCGCAGCAGGTGGTCGCGCAGGTCCGCGTCGGTCAGCGGCGCGCTGCCGGGGGTGGGCACCCGGTAGCCGACCAGCGCGGGCGCCCCGTCGGCCTGTTCGCGCACGGCGACGGCCGCGGCGGTGACGGCGGGGTGGTCGAGCAGCGCGGCCTCGATCTCGCCGAGTTCGATCCGGTGGCCTCGGATCTTCACCTGGTCGTCGATCCGGCCGTGGAACTCCAGTTCGCCGTCCTGCGTCCAGGCCGCGAGGTCGCCGGTGCGGTACATCCGGCCGCCGGTGAACGGGTCATCGAGGAAACGTTCCTGCGTGAGTTCGGGCCGCCCCCGGTAGCCCTCCGCCAGGCCGTCGCCGCCCAGGTGGAGCTCCCCGGGGACGCCGACCGGCTGCGGCCGGCCGTCGGCGTCCAGCACGTACGCCCGGGTGTTGGCGACCGGACGGCCGATCACCACGGCGTCCGCACCGGCGGGGACGTCGGCCCAGGTGGCGTAGATCGTCGCCTCGGTCGGGCCGTACCCGTTGACCAGCCGGCCGAGGGAGCCGCGCAGTTCCCGGGCCAGCGGCAGCGGCAGCGCCTCCCCGCCGACGATCCCGGTCAGCCCGGCCGGCAGCGGCCCGGCGCCGAGCAGCACCCGCCAGCCCGAGGGGGTCGCCTGCAGGTGGGTGACGCCCTCGCGCCGGATCAGACCGACCGTGCCCGGCGCGTCCAGGGCGGCGCCGTCCGGCGCGAGGACCAGCCGGCCGCCGGTGGTCAGCGGCAGCAGGATCTCCAGCCCGGAGATGTCGAAGGAGAGCGAGGTCAGGCCGAGCCAGACGTCCTGCGGCCCGGAGCCGAGCAGCCGGGCGCACGCGGTCAGGAGGTTCACCAGGGCCCGGTGCCCGATCTCCACGCCCTTGGGGCGCCCGGTCGAGCCGGAGGTGTACAGCACGTAGGCGAGGGTGCCGGGCGCGGCCGCCGCCTCCCCGGCGGGGCCCGGTTCGGCCCGGCCCTCACCGAGCCGGAGTACGGCCGGTGCCGCCGCCACCACGTCGGGCGCGGGCTTCCGGTCGGCGACCAGCAGGGCCGCGCCCGAGTCGGCGAGCAGGAAGGCGAGCCGCTCGGCGGGGTGGCCGGGGTCGAGCGGCAGGTAGCCGGCCCCGGCGGCGTGCACCGCGAGCAGGACGGCGGGCAGGTCGGCGGAGCGCTCCAGGTGCAGGGCGACGACGTCGCCGGGGCGGACCCCGGCCCCGCGCAGGACGGCGGCCAGTTCGTCGGTCCGCTCCACGAGCGCGCGGTAGGTCAGCCGCTCGGCGCCCGCGCTGACGGCGACGGCGTCCGGCGCCTCGGCGGCCCGCTCCCGCACCAGGTCCAGGGCGGTGCGATGGTGCGGGTAGGCGGAGGCGGTGGCGTTCCACTCCTCGGTCACCAGGTGCCGCTCGGCCTCGCCGAGGAGCTCCAGGGTGCCCAGCGGGGCCTCGGGCTCGGCCGTCGCGGCCGCCAGCAGGGCCGCGTAGTGCCCGGCGACGCGCTCCGCGGCCTCCGGCGCCAGGACCGCCGGGGCGTACTGGAGCGAGAAGGCGATCCCCTCGGCGGTGTCGACGGCCTGGAGGTGCAGCGTGTTGCGGGCGGCGCCGTTGAACACCGCGCGGTCCACCCGGGCGGTGCTGCCCGGGAACACCGGGTCGGCGGAGCGGCCGCGCCGGTAGCCGAACGACACGGGGGCCAGCCCGGCGCGCGGCGTCAGACCGCCGACCGCCTCGCCGAAGGGCACCGCGCGGAACGGGTACCCGCCCCGGGCCTCGGCGCGCACGGCCCGGGCGTACGCGGCGAAGGGCGTCCCGGCGTCCGCGCCGGCCGGGGCGTGCACCGGCAGCTCGTTGACGAACAGCCCGATCTCCCCGGCCTGTTCGGGCGTCCGGACGGACAGCGGCACGGAGACCGTGGGCGCCTCGGAGCCGTAGCGCAGCAGCAGTCCGTGCAGGGCGGCGAGCAGGAACTCGAAGACGGTGACGCCGCAGCGCTCCGCCGCGGCGGCCAGCGCCGCCCGCCCCGGCGCGTCGGTCCGCCACCCGACCGAGGCACCGGACGCCGGGGCCGTGACGGCCCGCGGCAGCCCGGGCAGGACGGGATCGGTCGCCGCGGCCCAGCGCGGGCCGTACCGGTCCGCCGCGCGGCGCACCAGCCCGGGGTCGGGCGGGGCCACGGGCGCGGGCGGGATCCGCCCGGGCGCCGGGGCGGCCCCGTCCAGGGCGTGCGCGTAGGCCGCGGCGAGCTCGGCCACCAGGACGTCCTTCGACTCCCCGTCGAACACCGCGTGGTGCACGACGACCAGCAGGGCCGCCGTGTCGCCGGGGCCCCGGTAGAGGGTGAACCGCGCCAACGGCCCGTGCCGCAGGTCGAACGGGCGGGCGGTGTCCTCGGCCAGCCGCTTCTCCCGGCTCCGCGCGCAGTCCCCGGCGGCGTCGACCACGTCGAGGACGGGAGGGGTGCCGGCCTCCGGCACCAGGGTGCCGTCGCGTTCCACGAACACCTGGGACAGCGCGGGGTGACGCTCCGTCACCACGGCGACGGCCCGCGCGAGGGCCTCGGTGTCGACCCGGTCGAAGGAGACCAGGACGGGCATGTGGAACACCCCGTGCGCCTGGCCGAGGCACTCGGTGATCCAGACGCCCCGCTGGGAGGGCGAGGCCTGCGGGGGGAGGGTGTGCGGCATGGGCGGCTCGATTCGGCAGTCGGTGAATGGTGCGTTCCCCGTGCCCGGGCGCCGGCGTGGCCGGCACCGCGGATTCTCTGGCGGCGCGGCCGACGGGCCGCTGCGGCCTCGACCCTCCCGGCCCGCAGTTCCCCCCTGCGGACGACCGGATCGGCGCCGGCCCCCTCCCCCGAGGAGAGACCGATCTTGGTCCAGACCTGCCGAGAGGTTGGCAGAGAAGCCCAGTGCCGTCAAGGGTCGTCCCGACCTCCGGAAAACACGTCATGCACGCGTCCAACCTGCGGGAACGTGGCCTCACCGACGAACTTCTGATCGTTCGTCATCGTCACACCGGCCGCCCGGGTGGCACCCCCGCCGGACCCGGGGTCCCCGGGGTCAGCCGAGCGGGCGGCAGAGCAGGGCGGCCGGGGCGCCGTACTGCAGGCGCTGCCAGGTGGAGGCGACGCCCGCCAGGTACTCGCCGTCCGCGCACTGGCCCTTGTAGCGGCCCGGAGCCCAGTCGCTCGCCACCGAGCCGCCGGCGGCGGGCCGGTTGTCGCCCCGGTCGAACCAGAGGGTGCGGCCGGTGCGCGGCAGCGGGGCGGCAGCGGGGGCGCACAGCAGGGCGGCCATGCCGTTGTCGCGCACGCCGTAGCCGACCGCGAAGGCGCCGTCGGGGCACTGGAGCTTGTCGTAGCCGGACGCCCAGTCGCCCCCGGTGACGTAGCGCTCGTCGGTGACGGTGGTCCAGTCGCCGCCGCCGACGGCCGGCTCGCCCGCGTCCGTGCACAGGGCCCGGCTGTCGCCGCGGGCGAGGGCGGTCAGGCGCTGGCCGTCCGGGCAGTCGCCCTTGCGGTTCCCGGGGCTCCAGTCCGCGCGGGCGAGCATCCGCCGGGAGAGGTTCTGATCGGCGTGGTCGAGGGCCAGCACGTTCCAGTGGTCCACCGCGGGCACCGGGCCGCTCGCGGCCGGTGCGCCGACCAGCCGGTTCCAGTCGGCGGCCCGCCAGTCCCCGGGGTCGGTCAGGCCGGTCCGGGTGCCGTCCGGGCCGTAGGAGAGCAGCGCCCAGCCGTCCAGCGGCCGGCCCGCGGCGTCGGCCCAGCCGACCAGCGGCCAGACGGCGAAGTCGGTGTCGTCGCGGACCAGGATGTCGGTGAAGGAGTGCAGCCAGGCCTGCTCCTTCGCGTCGGTCGAGCCGCGCCCGTTCGCGCCGAACTCGCTGATCCACACCGGGGCGGTGAAGTGCTGGCCGGCCCCGGTGACGAACAGCGCCTCGTCGTCCACCGCCCGGGCGAGCTGCTCGGGGGTGAGGTCCTGGTAGCGCGGGTCACTGGTGGAGCCCGGGCCGCTGCCCGCGCCGGTGTTGGCCGGGCCGGTGTAGCCGTAGAAGTGCGCGGAGTAGACGAGCTTGCCGGAGTCGATCAGGGTGTGGGACAGGGTGCGGACCGGGGTGAGCATCGGGCGGCCGTGGCTGAACCCCACGGCGGGGACGCCGTACCAGTTGATGCCCTCCATGACGACCAGCAGGTCCGGGTCGGCCTGGAGGATGCGGTTGCCGGCCTCCTCGAACGCGGCGTACTCGTCGTGGGCGTCGCCCAGGCCCCAGTTGGGGTCGTCCCAGACGTCCCGGCGGACCTCGTTGCGCAGGTCGACGCCGACCACCCGCTTGTCGGCCTTGTAGCGGTTCACCATGAACAGCCAGTCGTCCTCCCACTGCGCCGTCGACTGACCGCTGTTCCAGCGCTCGTTGCCGTCGAGGCCGCAGCAGAAGCGGTAGCTCGTGGTGTGGTTGTTGAGGACCACCGCGAAGCCGTCGGCGGTGAGCGCGGCCACCACGGCGTCGAAGACCTGGAGCGGGGTCCGGCCGCGCAGCTGGGGGTTGGCGGCGACGGCGGAGTCCGGGACGGGCGTGGTGTCGTGGATCATCGCGTTGGCGAACGGCAGCCGGACGCTGTTGATGCCCAGGCCTCGGAAGTCGGCCAGCAGCCGGGCCACCGGCACCCGGTCCAGGCCCAGCGGGATGTTGTGGGACACCTGGCCGGCCTGGTTGTTCGCCGGGTCGTCGGTGCTGCCGCTGCCCTGCCAGGTGCCCTGCGCCCCGGCCCAGTTGGCGGACTTCAGCTTGAAGCGCTCCCCCCTGGCGTCCACGACGTAGCGGCCGCGGGTGCTCAGCGGGCCGGTCCAGGACGCGGCCGCGGGGGCCCGGGTCCCGTCCTCGGGCGCCGCGACCCCGGGCCCCGCCGCCAGGCCGGCGAGCACCGGCAGGGCCGCGGCCAGGGCGAGCAGTCGCGCCGCAAGACTCTTCATCGTCATCCCCGCTGTGGTGAGGTGGCTCGGGCCCGGCGTCCGGCGCACCCGGCGCCTTCGGCGAAAACCGACGATATGACGGAACCCCGGGCCCGGGAAGGGCTCGGGGGCGTCTTGCCGGTCGTTCCCGGGTGGAGGTCAGCGGGCCCGCCGCAGCGCCCGGCGCACCCGGGCCCGGTGCCGGCCCCCGCGAGCGCGGGGCCGGTCAGGCCCCGGCCTCCTGACGGGTCACCGGCGCAGGACCTTGCGGGCGAGCAGGTTGCCGGCCAGCTGGGCCAGCTGCACCAGGGCGACGAGGATCGCGACGGTGACGACCATCACCGAGGTGTCGAAGCGCTGGTAGCCGTAGGTCATCGCCAGGTTGCCGACCCCGCCGCCGCCGACCATCCCGGCGACGGCGGAGAAGTCGATCAGGGCCACCAGGACGAAGGTCAGCCCGAGGACCAGCGGACCGAGCGCCTCGGGGACGAGGACGGTGAGCAGCACCCGCAGCGGACCGGCCCCCATGGCCCGGGCGGCCTCGATGACGCCCGGGTCGACGGAGACCAGGTTGGACTCCACGATCCGGGCCACGCCGAAGGTCGCCACCACGACCATCGGGAAGACCGCGGCGTCCGTGCCGATCATCGTGCCGGTCACCGCCCGGGTGAGCGGCGCGAGCGCGATGATCGCGATGATGAACGGCACCGGGCGCACCAGGTTGATCAGCAGGTTGAGCACCGCGAACACGGGCCGGTTCTGCAGCAGGTTCCCCTTGCGGGTGGCGTAGAGCAGCAGGCCCAGGGCGAGCCCCAGCACGGAGGAGAGCAGCAGGGTGACCAGCACCATGTAGACGGTCTCGCCGGTGGCGTCGACGAGCTTGGGCCGGAACAGCTCCCAGTCGACCTTCATGCCGCCACCGCCTTGCGGGCGTCCGCCGCGGACGTGAGGCCGACGACCTGCGGGTCCGCCAGGAACGCGGCCACCTCGGCCTCCGTGCCGTGCAGTTCGAGCGTCACGCTGCCCAGGGGCCGCCGGCCGACCTCGCTGATCCCGCCGGAGACGAGGGAGAAGTCCAGGCCGTGCCGGCGCAGCAGGCCGGACAGCTCCCGCCCGAGGTCGCCGTCGTGCCGGAACGGGACGGTCACCAGCGCCCCCGGATGCCGCTCGCGCAGCCGTTCCAGCGCCTCGCCGGCGGGCCGTTCGGGCAGGACCGAGCGGACGAAGGCGGCGGTGGTGGGGTGCCGGGGGTTCGCGAAGACCTCGTAGACGTCGCCGGTCTCCACCACCCGGCCGCCGTCCATCACGGCGACGCGGTCGCAGATCCGGCGGATGACGTCCATCTCGTGGGTGATCAGCACGATGGTGATGCCCAGTTCCTCGTTGACCCGCTTCAGCAGGGCCAGCACCTCGCCGGTGGTCTCCGGGTCGAGTGCCGAGGTGGCCTCGTCGCTGAGCAGGACCTTCGGCGAGGCGGCCAACGCCCGGGCGATGCCGACGCGTTGGCGCTGTCCACCGGAGAGCTGCTCGGGGTGGCGGCGGGCGAGGCCGGCCAGGCCGACGAAGCGCAGCGCCTGCTCGGCGCGCTCCCGCACCTCGGCCCGCGGCAGTCCGGCGAGCTTCAGCGGGTAGGCCGTGTTGCCGTACACCGTCCGGGAGTCGAACAGGTTGAACTGCTGGAACACCATGCCGATCCCGCGCCGGTGCTCGCGCAGTCGGCGTTCGCTCAGGCCGGACAGCTCCTGGCCGTCCACCAGGACGCTGCCCGAGGTGGGACGCTCCAGCTGGTTGATCAGCCGCAGCAGGGTACTCTTGCCCGCGCCGCTGTGGCCGATGACGCCGAACACGCTCCCGCGCGGGATCGTGAGGGAGACGTCGTCGACGGCGGTGAAGGGGGCGGACTTCCCGCTTCCGGGGAAGGTCTTGGAGAGGTTGCGGAGCTCGATCACGGATCAGCCCGCCTTCGCGGCCTTCGCCAGGCCGGCGAGCTCGGCCTGCAGCGCTTCCGGGTCGAGGTCGCTCAGCACCTTGGCGCCCTTGGACTCCTCGGCGGCGGCCTTCTGCACCTCGGGCGAGTGGTAGAGCTCGACGATCCTGCGGTAGGTCGGGTTGTCCTTGTCCTTCGCCCGGGCCGCGATGACGTTGATGTACGGGCGGGTGGACGGGTTGTTCGGGTCGTCGTGGAAGATCGAGCCGGTCGGGTCGATCCCGGCCTGGCCGGCCACCCCGTTGTTGATGACCGCGCCGTCGGTGTCCTCCAGGGCACGCGGGGTCTGCTGCGCGTCGATCGGGGTGATCCTCAGGTGCTTGGGGTTGTCGGTGATCTCCTCGGGCGTGCTCTGGAGGCCCGATCCGTCCTTGAGCCTGATCAGTTGGGCCTGCTCCAGGACGCGCAGCGCCCGGCCCTGGTTGGTCGGGTCGTTGGGGATCGCGATCTGCCCCTTGTCGGGGAGTTCGCCGACGGACTTGTACTTCTTGGAGAACAGGCCGAGCGGGGCGACGGCGGTGGCGCCGATGGGCACGATGTCGGTGTGGTTGGCGGCGTTGAACTGGCTGAGGAACGCCAGGTGCTGGAAGGCGTTGAGGTCGATGTCCCCGGCCGCCAGGGCCTTGTTGGGCAGCGAGTAGTCGTCGAAGGTGACCAGCTCGACATCGAGGCCTTCGGCCTTGGCCTTGCGGGCCAGGACGTCCCAGTCGGAGCTGCTGCCGGAGATTCCGATCCGGATCCGGCCGCCCGCTCCGTGGGAGTCCTTGTCCTCGCAGGCGGTGAGGGTGGCGATCGCGAGGAGACCGGCGATGGCGGTGGCCGCGTACCGGCGCTTGTTGGTGCTCAGCATGCTGGCAACCGTAGGTCAGATTCCTCGATGACCTTGGTTTTGAAGGCCACTGTTCATGAAGGTGCAATACCTCGCAACAGAAGGCCTCACACCCACCGGGTGGAGCCGACAGGCCGGCGGCGAAGGGGCGGCGGGGGGCCCGGGGGCCCGGGGGGCCCCCCCCCCCGGGGGGCGGGAGGGGCACCCCCCCGGGGCCG
>NZ_JBSFWR010000061.1:0-50101 GCF_053594915.1 Kitasatospora sp. NPDC002543
ATGGAGTGCCCGGCGAGGTACTGCGGGCGCACGCCCCAGGAGTCGAGGAGGGCGAAGAGCGCGACCTCGACGGCGAACAGGGCGGTCTGGGTGTACGCGGTCCGGTCGAGGAGGTCACCGTCCTCACCCCAGATCACCTCGCGCAGCGGCCGCTCCAACCACCGGTCGAGTTCGGTGCAGACCTCGTCGAAGCGCGCGGCGAACACCGGGTGGGCCTCGTACAACTCCCGTCCCATACCGAGCCGTTGCGCCCCCTGCCCGGTGAACAGGAAGGCCGTCTCCGCGAACCCGCCGCCGGCCCGGCCGACCGCCGTGCCGGCGGCCGGCGCGCCCTCGGCGAGGGCGGCGAGGGCGGCGAGCAGTTCCTCCCGTCCGGCGGCCGCGACGACGGCCCGGTGCTCGAACGCGGAACGCGTCGTCAGGCTGAACGCGGCGTCCAGCGCCCGGACGTCCGGACGGGACGCCAGGTGCCGGTGGAGCCGGGCCGCCTGGTCGCGGAGCGCGGGCGCCGACTTCGCCGACAGGACGACGGGCACAACCGGGGTGTCCGGCCCGTCCGCCGTGACCGGCGGCGACCACTCCTCCGGTTCGGCCAGGATGAGGTGCGCGTTGGTGCCGCTGAGCCCGAACGAGGAGACCGCGGCCCGGCGCGGCCGCTCGCCGCGGGGCCACTCCCGGGCCTCGGTCAGCAGCTCGACCGCGCCGGCCTCCCAGTCGACCTGGGTGGTGCGCCGCTCCGAGTGCAGGGTGCGCGGCAGGACGCCGTGCCGCATCGCCTCGACCATCTTGATGACGCCCGCGACGCCGGCGGCGGCCTGGGTGTGGCCCAGGTTGGACTTGATCGAGCCGAGCCACAGCGGCGCGCCGCCGTCGCCCCGGCCTCGGCCGTAGGTGGCGAGCAGGGCCTGGGCCTCGATCGGGTCGCCGAGCCGGGTGCCGGTGCCGTGCGCCTCGACCACGTCGACGTCCGCCGTGGTCAGGCCGGCGTCGGCGAGGGCCCGGCGGATCACCCGCTGCTGGGCGGGGCCGTTGGGGGTGGTCATCCCGCTGGAGGCGCCGTCCTGGTTGACGGCCGAGCCGGCGATCACGGCCAGCACGGTGTGGCCGTTGCGTCGGGCGTCCCGCAGCCGTTCGAGGACGACGACGCCGACGCCCTCCGAGCAGCCGGTGCCGTCGGCGGCGTCCGAGAAGGACTTGCAGCGGCCGTCGCGGGCGAGGCCGCGCTGGGTGTTGAAGTAGACGAACATGTCGGGCGTCGCCATGACCGTGGCGCCGCCCGCCAGCGCGAGCGTGCAGTCGCCCCGGCGCAGCGCCTGGACGGCCCAGTGCATGGCGACCAGCGAGGACGAGCAGGCCGTGTCGACGGTCACCGCCGGGCCCTCCAGGCCGAGGCTGAAGGCGACCCGCCCGCTGGCGAGGCTGCCGTCGCTCGTCCCGAACCCGTAGTCGTGGTACATCAGGCCGGTGAACACGCCGGTCCGGCTCCCGCGCAGCACGGCCGGGTCGATGCCCGCGTGCTCGATGGCCTCCCAGGAGGTCTCCAGCAACAGGCGCTGCTGGGGGTCCAGTCCGAGCGCCTCGCGCGGCGAGATGCCGAAGAAGTCGGCGTCGAACTGCGCGGCGTCGTGGAGGAAGCCGCCTTCGCGGGCGATCGAGCGGCCGGGCCGGCCGGGCTCCGGGTCGTAGAGCCCGTCGAGGTCCCAGCCCCGGTCGGCCGGGAAGCCGTCGACGGCGTCGACGCCGTCGGCGACCAGCCGCCACAGCTCCTCGGGTGAGCCGGCGCCGCCGGGGTAGCGGCAGCCCATGCCGACGATGGCGATCGGCTCGCCCACCAGCTCGGTGAGCCGGCCGTTCTCCTGGCGCAGGCGCTCGTTGTCCAGCATCGAGCGGCGCAGCGCCTCGACGATCCGGTCGACGTTCGTGTCCACGTGAACCCTCAGTTGCTCAGTTGTCGCCGTCGCGCCCGAGCGCCGCGCGCACCAGGTCGTCGATCGTCATGGTCAGGATGGAGTCGCCCTGGTCGGTGCCCTGGTCGCCGGCGGGCGTGACGGGCGTGGCGGGCGCGGCTGTCGCCGGTGCCGAGGTGGTGCCCTGGGCGGGTGCCGGGGCCGCCAGTTCGAGCAGCCGGTCGAGCAGCCCGGAGGCACGCAGCGCCGCGAGGTCGACGGTGCCGAGCAGGCGCCGGACCTCCTCGTCACCGGCCCCGGCGGCCCCCTCGGGGGCGGCGGCGGGCACGCTCCGCGCCGGGCCGGCCGTACCCGCCGGCCCGGCGGCCGCCGGGATGCCCGGGAGCAGCTCCTCGTGCAGGAACTCGGCCAGCGCACGCGGGTTGGGGTAGTCGAACATCAGCGTGGCGGGCAGCCGCAGCCCGGTGGCGGTGGAGAGCCGGTTGCGCAGCTCGATCGCGGCGAGCGAGTCGAGCCCGAGCTCGGTGAAGCCCTTGCCGAGGTCGATGCCGGCCGGCTCGTCGTGCCGGACGGCGGCGACGTGGGTGCGGACCAGGTCGAGCAGGATCCGGCCCTGCTGCTCGTGGCCGAGGCCGGCGAGCCGCTCCTCCAGGCTCCCGCCGTCAGCGCCGGAGGCGGGGGAGGCGGTGGCAGGGGCCGGGGCGGTCCGGCCGGACGGCCTGGCGGTGTCCGTCCGGGCGGTCGTGGGCCGACGCCGGGCCAGTTCGCGGAACATCGCCGAGACCTGGTCCCCGGCGCCCGCGAGGGCCACCGGGTCGAGCCGCATCGGCACCACGACGGCCTCGTCGGCGGCGAGGGCCTCGTCGAAGAGCGCCAGCCCCTCGTCGGTGGTGAGCGCGGGCATGCCCAGCCGGTCCATCCGGCCCAGGTCGTCCTCGGTGACGCCGCCGCCGAGTGAGGTCGGCGTCCGCCAGAGCCCGAACGCCAGCGCGGTGGCGGGCAGTCCGGCGGCCCGGCGGGTGCGGGCGAGGGCGTCCAGGTACCGGTTGGCCGCACCGTAGTTGCCCTGGCCCGCGCCGACCAGCAGGCCGGCGCAGGAGGAGAAGAGGACGAATGCCGTCAGGTCGAGGCCGGCGGTCTGCTGGTGCAGGTTCCAGGCGCCCTCCAGCTTCGGGCGGAGCACGGTGTCCATGCGCTCGGCGGTGAGCCCGGGAACGAGCGCGTTGTCGCTGACGCCCGCCGCGTGCACCACGCCGCGCAGCGGACGGTCGGCCGGGACGCCGGCGAGCAGCGCCGCGAGCGCCCGAGGGTCGGCGACGTCGCAGGCGGCGACGGTCGCCTCGGCGCCGAGCGCGGCGAGTTCGGCGACCAGCTCCGTGGTGCGCGGTCCGGCTCCGCTGCGGCTGGTGAGCAGCAGGTGGCGCACGCCGTGCCGTTCGGCCAGGTGGCGGGCGACGATCGCGCCGAGGCCGCCGGTGCCGCCCGTGACGAGCACCGTGCCGTCCGGCTGCCAGGGGCCGCCGTCCGGGGCGGCGGCGGCCGGCACCCCGGTCAGGCGCGGCACCCGGACGTCGCCCCCGCGCACCGCGGTCTCCGGCTCGCCGAGGTCGGCGAGGGCGGCGGGCACCCGGGGTCCGTCGAGGTCGGCCAGCAGGACCCGGCCGGGGTTCTCCTGGGCGGCGGCCCGTACCAGGCCCCACACGGCGGCGTGGGCCGGGTCGACGGGCTCGTCCTCCTCGGCGGCGACCGCGCCGCGGGTGGCGACCAGCAGCCGGGAGTCGGCGAACCGGTCGTCGGCCAGCCAGTCCTGGAGGAGGGTCAGCACGCCGTCCAGGACGGCGCGGACGTCGCCGGGCCGGTCGCCGGCCGGGGCCGGGCAGGGGTGGACGATCAGCTCCGGGACGGGCAGGTCCCCGTCGGTGACCTCCTTGCCGAGCGCGGCCAGGTCGGCGAGCACCGGTACGCCGGGCAGGTCGAGCGGCCGCTCGCCGACCACCGCCCAGCCGGCGGTGCCGCGTTCGCCGGCGGCGCCGAGCGGCAGGTACCGCCAGACGACCCGGTGCAGGGACTCCAGCGCGCGGGTGCCGGTGGAGGCGTCGGCGGCCGCCGCGAGGCGGTCGGGGGTGACGGCGCGGACCACCAGCGAGGAGACGCTGGCGACCGGCAGGCCGGTGGTGTCCGACAGTTCGAGGCGGACGGCGTCCTGGCCGACGGACCGCAGCCGCACCCGCAGCCGGGCCTGACCGCCGCCGTGCAGCCGCACCCCGCTCCAGGCGAACGGCAGCATCGAGGCGCCGACGTCCTGCGGGCGGTGGCCGCCGAGGAAGTCGGCACCGCTGAGCGCGGCGTCCAGCAGCGAGGGGTGCACCCGGTAGCCGGCGGCGTCCTCGGTGGCGTCGGCGGGCAGCGCCACCTCGGCGAACACCTCGTCGGCGGTCCGCCAGACCGCCTTGAGGCCGCGGAACATCGGGCCGTAGTGGTAGCCCTGGCTGGTCAGGTACTCGTACACGTCGCCGATGTCGACGTGCTCGGCGCCGGCCGGCGGCCAGGCGCCCGTGTACGGGGCGGGCGGGGCCGGCAGCTCCGCCGCCGGGGTGGCGGCGAGGAACCCGGAGGCGTGCCTGGTCCAGCCGACCCCGGCCGGGGCGCTCTCCAGCCGCGAGTGGATCGAGACGGACCGGCGCCCGGTGCGGTCGGCCTCGCCGACGAGCACCTGGATCGCGGTGCCGCTGACGGTGCTCAGCGGCAGCAGGGCCTCGATGGTGAGTTCCTCGACGAGGTCGCAGCCGGACTCCTCGGCGGCCCGCATCGCCAGCTCCAGGAAGGCGGTGCCGGGCAGCACGGTGGTGCCGAGCACCGCGTGGTCGGCCAGCCAGGCCTGGGTCTCCACGGCCAGCCGCCCGGTGAGCACCAGGCGGTCCGCGTCGGGGGCGACCACGACGGCGCTGAGCAGCGGGTGACCGGCGGGGCCCTGGCCGGAGCCGGTCGGGTCGGGGACCGCCGGAGCGGCGGTCAGCCAGTAGCGGCGGCGGTCGAAGGCGTAGGTCGGCAGGTCGACCCGGCGGGCGCCGCGGCCGGACAGGAACCGGGCCCAGTCGACGGTGCCGCCGGCGGCGTGCAGCCGGGCGACGGCCCGCAGCAGCGCGCGCGGCTCGTCGGCGTCCCGTCCGGCGGTCGGGACGACCAGCGCGCCGCTGCCGTCCAGGCAGGTCTCGGCGAGCGCGCTGAGCACCCGGTCCGGGCCCAGCTCGACGACCCGGGTGACGCCCGCGGCGGCCAGCGCCGCCGCGCCGTCGGCGAAGCGGACGGCCGAGCGGATGTGCCGGACCCAGTACTCGGGGGTGGCGAGCAGTTCGTCGCCGGCCGGTGCGCCGGTGACGTTGGAGATCACCGGGACGGTCGGCCGGTGGTAGGTCAACTCCCGTGCCACGGCCTCGAACTCGGCCAGCATCGGCTCCATCAGCGAGGAGTGGAAGGCGTGCGAGACGCGCAGGCGCGTGGTGCGCCGGCCCTGTGCCCGCAGCTGTCCGGCGACCGCCCGGACGGCCTCGGTCCCGCCGGACAGCACCACCGAGCGGGGGCCGTTGACGGCGGCGATGTCGACGCCCGGGACCAGCAGCCCGGCGACCTCGGCCTCGGTGGCCTGGACGGCGACCATCGTGCCGCCGGCCGGCAGGGCCTGCATCAGCCGGCCGCGCGCGGCGACCAGGGCGCAGGCGTCGGCGAGCGAGAGCACCCCGGCCACGTGGGCGGCGGCCAGTTCGCCGATCGAGTGGCCGAGCAGCACGTCGGGGACGACGCCCCAGGACGTCACCAGGCGGTACAGCGCGACCTCGTGGGCGAACAGGGCGCACTGGGCGTACCCGGTCCGCTCCAGGGCCTCGGCGTCCTCGCCCCACATCACCTCGCGCAGCGGGCGCTCCAGCCGGGGGTCGAGCAGCGCGCACACCTCGTCGAAGGCGTCGCGGAACACCGGGTGGGCGGCGTGCAGTTCGCGGCCCATGCCGAGGCGCTGGGCGCCCTGGCCGGAGAAGAGGAACGCGGTCCGCCCGGCGGCGGTGCGCGGGCCGGTGACGGCGTCGGCCGAACCGGTGCCCAGGGCCAGGGCGGTCAGCGCCCGCCGGGCGCCGTCGAGGTCGTCGGCGAGCACGGTGGCGCGGTGGTCGAACACCGCCCGGGTGGTGGCCAGCGAGTGGCCGAGGTCGAGCAGCCGGGAGTCCGGGTGGGCGTCCAGGTGGGCGAGCAGGGCCGTCGCCTGGTCGGCCAGCGCGCCCTCGGTGCGGGCCGACAGCGGCAGCGGGACGGGCCCGCCGACCGGGTCGGGGCCCTCCTGCCCGGCGGGCCCGGACGGGGCCGCCGGGGCCTGCTCGACGATCAGGTGCGCGTTGGTGCCGCTCAGCCCGAAGGAGGAGACGGCGGCGCGGCGCGGGCGGCCGGTGCGCGGCCACTCCTCCTGTTCGGTGAGCAGCCGGATGCTGCCCGCCGTCCAGTCGACCTGCGGCGAAGGCTCGTCGACGTGCAGGGTGCGGGGCATGACGCCGTTGCGGACGGCGAGGACGGCCTTGATGACACCGCTGACACCGGCCGCGGCCTGGGCGTGGCCGATGTTCGACTTGATCGAGCCGAGCCGCAGCGGCTCGTCGTCCTCCGCGCGGTCCCGGCCGTAGGTGGCGAGCAGCGCCTGGGCCTCGATCGGGTCACCGAGGCGGGTGCCGGTGCCGTGGCCCTCGACCAGGTCGACCTCGGCGGGGGAGAGGCCCGCGGCGGCCAGCGCGGCCTGGATGACCCTTTGCTGGGAGGGGCCGTTGGGGGCGGTCAGGCCGTTGGAGGCGCCGTCCTGGTTGATCGCCGAGCCGCGGATCACCGCGAGCACGGGGTGGCCGTTGCGGCGGGCGTCGGAGAGCCGCTCGACCAGCAGCATGCCGATGCCCTCGGACCAGGCGGTGCCGTCGGCGGCGCCGGCGAACGCCTTGCAGCGCCCGTCGGGCGCCAGGCCGCGCTGCTGGCTGAAGTCGACGAAGATCTCCGGGGTCGGCATCACCGTCACGCCGCCGGCCAGGGCCAGTTCGACCTCGCCCTGGCGCAGCGCCTGGCAGGCAAGGTGCAGGGCGACCAGCGAGGACGAGCAGGCCGTGTCGACGGTCACCGCCGGGCCCTCCAGGCCGAGGGTGTAGGCGACCCGGCCGGAGGCGATGCTGGCGGCGCTGCCGTTGCCCAGGTAGCCCGTCAGGTCGTCCGGCACCTGGGCGAGGCGGCTGCCGTACTCGTGGTACATGATGCCCGCGTAGACGCCGGTGCGGCTGCCGCGCGCGGTGGACGGGTCGATGCCGGCCCGCTCGAAGGCCTCCCAGGACGCCTGCAGCAGCAGCCGCTGCTGCGGGTCCATGGCGAGCGCCTCGCGCGGCATGATGCCGAAGAACTCGGCGTCGAACTCGGTCGCGTCGTGCAGGAAGCCGCCCTGGCGGACGTAGGTCCGCCCGACCGTCCCCGGCTCCGGGTCGAAGATCCCCTCGGTGTTCCAGCCGCGGTCCGCGGGGAAGTCGGTGATGACGTCCTCGCCGGCCAGGACGAGCCGCCAGAGGTCCTCGGGGGAGCGCACCCCGCCCGGGAAGCGGCAGCTCATGCCGACGATCGCGATCGGGTCGTCCTCGCCGCCGCCGCCGGCGGCCGGACGCGGCGCGGGGGCGGCGGGGGCGGCCGCCGGGGCCGCGGTGCCCCAGCGGTCGGCCAGGAAACCGGCCGCGGCACGGGCGGTGGGGTAGTCGAAGACCAGCGTGGCGGGCAGCCGCAGGCCGGTCTCGGTGCCCAGCAGGTTGCGCAGTTCGACGGCGGCGAGCGAGTCGAAGCCGAGGTCGCGGAAGGCGCGGTCCGGGTCGATCTCCGACTCGTCCGCGTGGCCGAGCACGGTGGCGACGTTCCGGCGCACCAGCTCCACCAGCTCGGCCGCGCGCTCGGCCGGCTCCAGGGCGCCCAGCCGGACGGCCAGGGCGGTGCCGACGGGGTCCGCGCCCGCGACGGCGGCCGGGCGGCCGGGCCGGGGGCCGCGACCGGCGCGGTCGGCGCGGTCGGCGCCCAGGAGGCCGCGCAGCAGCGCCGGCGCCCCGTCGCCGCGCGAGCGCAGCGCCGCCCGGTCCACCCGCAGCGGCAGGACGGCGGGCTCGCCGCAGGCCGTACCCCGGTCGAACAGGGCCAGGCCCTCCTCGACGGTCAGCGCGGGCAGGCCGAGCCGGGCCATCCGCGCGGTGTCGGCCTCGGTGACGGCGCCCAGACCGGTGTCGACCGCCCAGAGGCCGAAGCCCAGCGCGGTGGCGGGCAGCCCGGCGGCGCGGCGGTGCTCGGCCAGGGCGTCCAGGAAGACGTTGGCCGCGGCGTAGTTGGCCTGCCCGGCGGCGAGCACGGTGCCGCCGGCCGAGGAGAACAGGACGAACGCCGACAGGTCGAGCCCGGCGGTCAGCTCGTGCAGGTGCCAGGCGCCGTCCACCTTCGGACGCAGCACGGCGTCCAGCCCGGCCTCGGTGACGGCGCCGACCAGGGCGTTCTCCGTCACGCCGGCGGCGTGCACCACGCCGGTGAGCGGCGCGTCGGCGGGGACGGCGGCCAGCAGCGCGGCCAGCGCCTCCCGGTCGGCGGTGTCGCAGGCGGCGACGGTCGCCTCGGCGCCCGACTCGGCCAGCTCGGCGACGAGTTCGGCCGCGCCGGGGGCGTCGGGGCCGCGGCGGCTGGTGAGCAGCAGGCGGCGCACGCCGTGCTCGGTGGCCAGGTGCCGGGCGACCAGGGCGCCCAGCCCGCCGGTGCCGCCGGTGACGAGGACCGTTCCGTCGGTGCGCCAGGGCGCGGGCCGCTCGGCGGACGGCTGGGGGAGCGCCGCCAGGCGCGGCAGCCACAGCTCGCCGGCGCGCAGCGCGGCCTCCGGCTCCCCGGCCAGGGCGGCCACGGGCACGGCGGCGGCCGAGGCGTCGGATCCGTCGGTGTCGAGCAGCAGGAAGCGGCCCGGGTTCTCGGCCTGCGCGGCCCGGACCAGGCCCCAGATCGGGGCGGTCACCGGGTCGACCGGGCCGAGCGCGGTGGCGCCGTCGCCGCGGTCCTCGCGGACGGCGACGGCGTCGCGGGTCAGCACCACCAGCGTCGAGGCGGCGAACCGCTCGTCGGCCAGCCAGCGCTGGACGGCGGCCAGCACGGTACGGGCGGTCGCGCGGGCGGCCTCCGGCACCGGCCCGTCGGCCGCGGTGACCGGGAGCAGGACCAGGGCCGGCACGGCGTCCGTCCCGGCCGCCGCGTCCAGGGCGTCCAGCCGCGGAAGGGCCCCGGCGACGGGCCGGTCGGTGGAGGCGCGGTCGGCCGCGGAGCGGGACCACTGCGTCCGGAGCAGCGAACCGGTGTCCGCGCCGGGGGCGGCGGCCAGCTGACGGTCCGACACCTCGCGGGTCACGATCGTGCCGACCGTGGCCACCGGGCGGCCCTCGGTGTCGGCGATCCACATCGCGGCCGCCTCCTCGCCGCGCAGCCGGCGCAGGTGGACGCGGACCGCCGGGGCTCCGGCGGCGTGCAGGGTCACGTCGTTCCAGACGAACGGCAGCAGGGTCGCACCGCTGCTCCCGCCGCTCTCGTCGAGCAGGTCGGCGTGCATGGCGGCGTCCAGCAGGGCCGGGTGCAGCCCGAACGCGGCGGCGTCGGCGTGGGCCTCGGTGGGCAGCGCCACCTCGGCGAACACGTCGTCACCCTGGCGCCAGGCGGCCTTCAGGCCCTGGAAGGTCGGACCGTAGCCGTAGCCGCGGCCGGCGATCCGCTCGTAGGCGCCCCGCACCGGTACGGCGGTGGCGCCGTGCGGCGGCCACTGGGCGAGGTCGAAGCCGGGGGCCCCGGCGGGGGCGGTCAGCACACCGGTGGCGTGCCGGATCCAGCCTTCTTCGGCCGGGCCGCGGCGCGAGTGCACGGTCACCTGGCGGGCGCCGGAGGCGTCGGCGGCCGCCACCACGACCTGGATCGCGACTCCGCCCTGCGGCGGCACGATCAGCGGTACTTCCAGGGCCAGCTCCTCGATCCGGCCGCAGCCGATCCGGGCGCCGGCCGAGACGGCCAGCTCCACGAAGGCCGTGCCGGGCAGGATCAGCCGGCCCAGCACGTCGTGGTCGCCCAGCCAGGGCTGGGCGGAGACCGACAGCCGGCCGGTGAGCACCAGGCCGCCGTTGTCCGGCGTGGCCACGACCGCGCGCAGCAGCGGGTGTTCGGCGGCCTCCAGGCCGGCATCGGCCATGACGGCGGCGTCGGCGCCGCCCTCGGCGTCGATCCAGAACCGCTTGCGCTGGAACGCGTAGGTGGGCAGTTCGGGCAGCTCGCGGGGCGTGCCGGTGATGTCCAGCGCGCCGAGGTGGGCGGCCCAGTCGACGGGCGCGCCGGCGGTGTGGAGGGCGGCGAGGGCGGTGAGGAGGGTGGTGTTCTCGTCGCGGTCGCGGCGCTGGGCGGCGATCGAGGTGACGGTCCCGGTGGCGGCGTCGGTGTCGAGGTCGTCGAGGGTCTGCCGGGCCATGGCGGTGAGGACGGCGTCGGGGCCGATCTCCAGCAGGGTGGTGACGCCGTGGTCGGTCAGGGTGCGGACGGCGTCGGTGAAGCGGACGGCGGCGCGGACCTGGTCGACCCAGTACCGCGGTTCGGTCAGTTCCGTGGAGACGGCGGCGCCGGTGACGGTCGAGACGACCGGGACGGTCGGTTCGTGGTAGGTCAACCCGGCGGCCACGGACTCGAATTCGGCGAGCATGGGCTCCATGAGCGCGCTGTGGAAGGCGTGCGAGACACGGAGCCTGGAGGTGCGGCGGCCCTGGGCGGCGAAGCGCTCGGCGAGCGCCTCGACCGCGGTGGCTTCGCCCGAAATCACCACGGAGCGCGGCCCGTTGAGGGCCGCGACGTCCACGCCCTCGGTCAGGTGCGAGGAGATCTCGTCCTCGGTGGCCTCGACGGCGGTCATGGCGCCGCCGCCCGGCAGGGCCTGCATCAACGTGCCGCGTGCGGCGACGAGTCGGGCCGCGTCCGGCAGGGACCAGACGCCCGCGACGTGGGCGGCGGCCAGCTCGCCGATGGAGTGCCCGGCGAGGTACTGCGGGCGCACGCCCCAGGAGTCGAGGAGCGCGAAGAGCGCGACCTCGACGGCGAACAGCGCGGTCTGGGTGTACGCGGTCCGGTCGAGGAGGTCACCGTCCTCGCCCCAGATCACCTCGCGCAGCGGCCGCTCCAACCACCGGTCCAGCTCCGCGCAGACCTCGTCGAAACGCGCCGCGAAGACGGGGTGGGCCTCGTACAACTCCCGTCCCATGCCGAGGCGTTGCGCCCCCTGGCCGGTGAAGAGCAGCGCGAGCCGCCCCTCCCGTACGGCTCCGACCGCCCCCGCCGCCGGAGCCGTTCCGGCGGCGACGGCGTCCAGGCCGTCCAGCAGCCCCGGCAGGTCGGCGCCCAGGACGACGGCCCGGTGCTCCAGGGCGGCCCGGGTGGTGGCGGAGGCCAGTGCGACGGCGGGCAGCAGCCCGGGTTCGGCGGTGGCGAGCAGTTCGCGCAGCCGGGAGGCCTGGGCGCGCAGGGCCGGCGCGGTGCGCGCCGACAGCAGGACCGGCAGCCCGGCCGCCGGCACGACCGGCGAGCCGGTGGCGGCGGCCGTGGGCTCGGCCGCCGGGGCCTCCTCGACGATCACGTGCGCGTTGGTGCCGCTGATGCCGAAGGAGGAGACACCGGCCCGGCGCGGGCGCCGCCCGCGCGGCCAGTCCCGGGCCTCGGCCAGCAGCTCGACCTCGCCCGACTCCCAGTCGACCTGCGGGGACGGCTGCTCGGCGTGCAGGGTGCGCGGCAGGACGCCGTGCCGCATCGCCTCGACCATCTTGATGACGCCCGCGACGCCCGCCGCGGCCTGGGTGTGCCCCAGGTTGGACTTGATCGAGCCCAGCCACAGCGGTGCCCCGCCGTCCGCGCGGTCCTGGCCGTAGGTGGCGAGCAGCGCCTGGGCCTCGATCGGGTCGCCGAGGGTGGTGCCGGTGCCGTGGCCCTCGACCGCGTCCACGTCGGCGGGGGTCAGCGCGGCGGCCGCCAGGGCCTGTTCGATGACGCGCTGCTGGGAGGGGCCGTTGGGGGCGGTGAGGCCGTTGGAGGCGCCGTCGGAGTTGACGGCGGAGCCGCGGAGCAGGCCGAGTACCCGGTGGCCGTGGCGGCGGGCGTCGGAGAGCCGCTCCAGCAGCAGCAGGCCGACCCCCTCGCCCCAGCCGGTGCCGTCGGCGTCCGCGCCGAAGGACTTGCAGCGGCCGTCGGGGGCCAGTCCGCGCTGGCGGCTCATGTCGACGAAGGTGTCGGGGGTGGACATCACGGTGACGCCGCCGGCCAGGGCCAGCGAGCACTCGCCCTGGCGCAGCGCGCGCATCGCCCAGTGCATCGCGACGAGCGAGGAGGAGCAGGCGGTGTCGACGGTGATGGCCGGGCCCTCCAGGCCCATCGAGTAGGCGACGCGGCCGGAGACGACGCTGGCGAGGCTGCCGTTGCCGAGGTATCCGGCGACCTCCTCGGGGACGCGGCCGATCCGGGTGGCCCAGTCGTGGTACATGACGCCGGCGAAGACGCCGGTGTCGCTGCCGCGCAGCGAGAGCGGGTCGATGCCGGAGCGCTCGACGGTCTCCCAGGCGGTCTCCAGCAGCAGGCGCTGCTGCGGGTCCATGGCCTGGGCCTCGCGCGGGCTGATCCCGAAGAACTCGGCGTCGAAGTCGGCGGCGTCGTAGAGGAACGAGCCGTCGCGCGAGTAGCTGCGGCCGGGGCGGCCGGGCTCCGGGTGGTAGAGGTCCTCGTCCCAGCCGCGGTCGGCCGGGAAGCGGCCGACCGCCTCGCGGCCCTCGGCGACCAGACGCCAGAGTTCCTCGGGCGAGCCGATGCCGCCGGGGTAGCGGCAGGCCATGCCGACGATCGCGATCGGCTCGTCGTCCAGGGCCCGGGCGGCGGGGACGGCCGGTGCGGCGGCCGTCCGGGCGGGGGTGCCGGCGATCCGCTCGGCGAGGTGGCGGGCGAGCGCGTCCGGGGTGGGGTGGTCGTAGACCAGGGTGGCGGTCAGCCGCAGTCCGGTCGCCGCGGTGAGGCGGTTGCGCAGTTCGACGGCGGCGAGCGAGTCGAAGCCGATCTCGGTGAAGGCCCGGCCGGGGCTGACGGCGGCGGCGCTGTCGTGGCCGAGCACGTCCGCGACCTGGGCGCGGACGAGGTCGAGCAGGGCGTCGGGGCGGGCGGCGGCGGGCAGCGCGGCGAAGGCCTCGGCGGGCGTGCCGGCCGGGGCGTTGACGGCGGCGCCGGTGGCGCGGCGGGCGGCCGGGCGGACCATGGCGCGCAGCAGCGGCGGGATGCCGTCGGCCCGGGAGCGCACGGCGCGGGCGTCCACCTGGGCGGGCAGCACCACCGGATCGCCCCCGGTGAGGGCCCGGTCGAACAGGGCGAGCTGCTCGGCGGCGGTGAGGGTGGCGAAGCCGGCCCGCTCGATGCGGCGCAGGGCCGCGGCGTCGAGGCGGTCGCCCATGCCGCCGACGCCGGTCCACAGGCCCCAGCGCACCGAGGTGGCGGGCAGGCCCCGGGCGTGCCGGAGCTCGGCGAGCGCGTCGAGGAAGGTGTTGGCGGCGGCGTAGTTGCCCTGGCCGGGAGCGTCGAGCAGGGCGGCGCCGGAGGAGAACAGCACGAAGGCGGACAGGTCGAGGCCGGCGGTCAGCTCGTGCAGGTGCCAGGCGGCGTCGGCCTTGGGCCGGAGCACCCGGTCGACCTGCTCGGCGGTGAGGGAGTCGACGAGGCCGTCGGCGACCACGCCGGCGGCGTGCACGACGGCGCTCAGCGGGTGCTCGGCGGGGATGGCGGAGAGCAGCGCGGCGAGTGCCTCGCGGTCGGCGACGTCACAGGCGACGACGCGCAGTTCGGCGCCGAGGGCGGCCGCCTCGGCGGCCAGCTCGGCGGCCCCGGGGGTGTCCGGGCCGCGCCGGCTCGCGACCAGCAGCCGACGCACGCCGTGGGCGGTGAGCAGGTGGCGGACGACCACGGCGCCGATGCCGCCGGCGCCGCCGGTGACCAGGACCGTGCCGTCCGGCCGCCAGGGCGCGGCGGCCGGCTCGCCCTGGTCGCCGGGCTCGGCCGGGGCGAGGGCGGCGAGGCGGGGCACGGAGGCGGCGCCGCGCCGCAGCGCCAGCTCGGACTCGCCGGCCGCGAAGGCGGCGGCCGCGGCGCCGGGGGCGACGGCCCGCGAGGCGTCGGTGCCGTCGGTGTCGAGCAGCAGGATCCGGCCGGGGTGCTCGGCCTGGGCGGAGCGGACCAGGCCCCAGACGGCGGCCGCGGCCGGGTGGCCGGCGCCGTCGAGGGCGACCGCGCCGCGGGTGTCCAGCACCAGCCGGCCGGTGGCGCAGCGCGGGTCGGCCAGCCAGCGGTGCAGCAGGCCGAGGACGGTGTCCAGCAGGGCGCGGGCGGCGGCCGGCGCGGGGTCGGCGGCGGCCGGCGGGTCGAGCGGCAGCCAGAGGGTCGCGGGCGCCTCGGCGCCGTCCGGCAGGTCGTCGTAGCGGACCGGGGCTTCTCCCGCCGAGCCGGCGGGCAGCTCGAACGGGGTCCAGTCGACGGCCAGCAGGGCGCCGCGACCGGTGCTCCCGGCGTCGCCGAGCTGGGCGGCGGAGGCGGTGCGCAGCACCACGGCGGCGATCTCGGCGACGGGCGCGCCGGCCGGGTCGGCGAGCGCGACGGTGATGCCGTCCGCTCCGGCGGGGGTGATCCGGACCCGGACGGTGGCGGCGCCGACCGAGTGCAGGACGGCGTCGTGCCAGACGAACGGGACGCGCACGCCCTCGGTGGCCGCCCCGGGCAGGAAGTCGGCGGCGTGCAGGGCGGCGTCCAGCAGGGCCGGGTGGACGCCGAAGGCGCCGGCGTCGGCGCGGGCGGCCTCGGGCAGCGCGACCTCGGCGAACACCTCGGTGCCGCGCCGCCAGACCGCGCGCAGGCCCTGGAAGGTCTCGCCGTAGCCGTAGCCCTGGGCGGCGATGGCCGCGTAGAGCCCGTCCACGTCGACGCCCTCGGCGCCGGCCGGCGGCCAGACGGCGGGCTCGGCCCAGTCGGCGCGGGCGCCGGACAGCCGGGCCGGGGCCAGGGTGCCGCCGGCGTGGCGGCGCCACGGGGTGCCGTCCACCGCCCCGGCGGGCCGGGAGTGGATCTCGATGCCGCGCAGCCCGCTGGCGTCGGCGGCCGAGACGGCCACCTGGACGTCGAGGTCGTCGTGGGCGGGCAGCACCAGCGGAGCCTCGTTGGTGAGCTCCTCGACCTGCTCGCAGCCGAGGCGGGCGCCCGCGTGCAGGGCGAGGTCGAGCAGCGCGGTGCCGGGCAGCAGGGTGACCCCGGCGATGGTGTGGTCGGCCAGCCACGGGTGGCTGCGCAGCGAGAGCCGGCCGGTGAGCACGGTGGCCCCGGTGCCGGCGACGCCGACCAGGGCGGCGAGCAGCGGGTGGTCGGTGCGGGTCTGGCCGAGGTCCGCCGGGTCGCCCTCGGCGGCCGGGGCGCTGAGCCAGTAACGGCGGCGCTGGAAAGGGTAGGTGGGCAGCTCGACGACCCGGCCGCCGGTGTGGAACGCGGCCGAGTCGGGTCCGGTGCCCCGGGCCCAGGTGGCGGCGACGGCGCCGAGCAGTTGACGCTCCTCGTCGGTGCCGCGGCGCAGCGCGCAGGCGAATCCGGCGCGCTCCCCGAGGCTCTCCCGGCCCAGTGCGGACAGCACCGGGTCGGGGCCGAGCTCCAGGAAGGTGGTGACGCCCTGACCGACGAGCCAGTCCAGACCGTCCTGGAAGCGGACGGTGGCACGGACGTGGCGCACCCAGTACTCGGGGGAGCGGATCTCCTCGGCGCTCAGCACCCGGCCGGTGACGTTGGAGACCACCGGCAGCCGCGGCTCGCGGTAGTCGAGGATGCTCGCGATCATGCCGAACTCGGCGAGCATCGGCTCCATCAGCGGCGAGTGGAAGGCGTGGCTGACCCGCAGTTCCTTGGTGCGGCGCCCCAGCGCGGCGAGCCGGTCGGCGATCGCGCGCACCGCGTCGGCGGCGCCGGAGACCACCACCGAGGCCGGGCCGTTGACCGCGGCGAGGGCGGCCCGGTCCGCGAACCCGGCGAGCAGCGGCAGGACTTCGTCCTCGGCGGCCTCGACGGCGACCATCGCGCCGCCGGCCGGAAGGGCCTGCATCAGGCGGCCGCGGGCGCCGACCAGGGTGGCCGCGTCGTCGAGCGACAGGACACCGGCGCAGTGGGCGGCGGCGAGCTCGCCGACCGAGTGGCCGGCCAGGTAGTCGGGGCGCACGCCCCAGGACTCCAGCAGCCGGAACAGCGCGACCTCGACGGCGAACAGCGCGGCCTGGGCGTAGGCGGTGCGCCCGAGCAGCTCCTCGGCCTCCGGGCCGGTGCCGAACAGCACCTCGCGCAGCGGCCGTTCGAGCTGGAGGTCGAGGTGGCCGGCGGCGGCGTCCAGGGCCCGGGCGAAGACCGGGTGACGCTGGTACAGCTCGCGGCCCATCGCCAGGCGCTGGCTGCCCTGGCCGGTGAACAGGAACGCCAGCCGGCCCCCGTCGGCCCGGTCGCGGACGGCGGCGGTCGAACCCTCGTCGAGGGCCAGCGAGCGCAGCCCGGCCAGGAGTTCGGCGCGCCCGGCGGCGACCAGGGCGGCCCGGTCCGGGTGGGTGGCCCGGGTCGCGGCGAGCGAGCGGCCGAGGTCCGCGGGGGTCAGCCCCGGCTCCTGGTCGAGCAGGTCGGCCAGCCGGCCGGCCTGGGCCCGCAGCGCCTGCTCCCCGCGCGCGGACAGCAGCACCACCGTGGCGGCGTCCGGGGCGGCGACGGGCAGCGGCGCCGCCCCGGGCTCGACCGGCTCGGGCTCCTCCAGGACGACGTGGGCGTTGGTGCCGCTGATGCCGAAGGCGGAGACGGCGGCCCGGCGCGGCCGCTCCCCGCGGGGCCAGGCGAGCGCCTCGGTGAGCAGTTCGACGTGCCCGGCCGTCCAGTCGACGTTCGGGGTCGGCGCGTCCACGTTCAGGGTGCGGGGGAGTTCGCCGTGGCGCATCGCCATCACCATCTTGGCGATGCCGGCGACACCGGCCGCGGCCTGGGTGTGGCCGATGTTGGACTTCACCGAGCCGAGCCGCAGCGGGCGGTCCTCGGCCCGGCCCTGGCCGTAGGTGGCGATGATCGCCTGGGCCTCGATCGGGTCGCCCAGGGTGGTGCCGGTGCCGTGCGCGTCGATCGCGTCGACGTCCTCCGGCCGCAGGCCGCCGAGCGCCAGCGCGTCGCGGATCAGCCGGCGCTGCGCGGCGCCGCTCGGCGCGGTGAGCCCGTTGCTGGCGCCGTCCTGGTTGATCGCGGAGGCCCGCACCACGGCGAGCGGGGTGCGCCCGGCCCGGCGGGCGGCGGAGAGCCGCTCGACCACCAGCACGCCGGCGCCCTCGGCGAAGCCGGTGCCGTCGGCGCCGGCCGCGAAGGCCTTGATCAGGCCGTCGGGGGCGAGTCCGCGCTGCCGGCTGAACTCGGTGAACAGGCCGGGGCTCGCCATCACGCTCACGCCGCCGGCCAGCGCCAGCGAGCACTCGCCGCGCCGCACCGACTGCACGGCCAGGTGCAGTGCGACCAGCGAGCCGGAGCAGGCGGTGTCGATGGTCAGCGCCGGGCCGTGCAGGCCCAGCACGTACGCGGTGCGGCCGGACAGGATGCTCAGCGAGGTGCCGGTCAGCACGTAGCCGTCGACGCCGGCCGGCGCGTCGGCCATCCGCACCCCGTACTCGTGCAGGCCCGCCGCCAGGAAGACGCCGGTGCGCGAGCCGCGCAGCGCGTCCGGGTCGATGCCGGCCCGCTCCAGCGCCTCCCACGCGGTCTCCAGCACGATCCGCTGCTGCGGGTCCATCGCGAGGGCCTCGCGCGGGGAGATGCCGAAGAAGTCGGCGTCGAACTCGGCGGCCTCCGCCAGGAATCCGCCGTGCCGGGCGTAGCTGCGGCCGAGCGCGTCGGGGTCGTCGTCGAACAGCGCGCCGAGGTCCCAGCCGCGGTCGGTGGGGAAGCCGCCGATCACCGAGCGGCCCTCCGCGACGACGTCCCACAGCTCCTCCGGTGAGCCGATCCCGCCGGGGAAGCGGCAGCCGATGCCGACGATCACGACCGGGTCGTCGTCGTCCGCCGTGACCGGCTCCGGGGCCGGGGCCACCGGCTCCTCGCGGGCGCCGAACAGGTCGTCACCGAGGCGGCGGGCCATGGCCCGCGGCGTCGGGTGGTCGAACAGCGCCGGGATCTCCAGGGCCAGCCCGGTCGCGGCGTTCAGCCGCGCGTGCAGCTCGACCAGGCCGAGGGAGTCCAGGCCGAGGTCGCGGAAGGTCCGGTCGGTCGCCACCTCGGGCCCGAGGTCCGGCCGGACCCGGCCGAGCACCGCCCGGATCTCGCCGCGCACCAGTTCCACCAGGGCCCGGTCCTGCTCGGAGGCCGGCCGTCCCGCGAGGTCCCGGAGCAGGTCGGTCCGGAGGTCGGACACCGGGCCGCCGGTCGGGGCGAGGTTGGACTCGGACATCGACGCTGACTCCATAACCTTGGGGATGCGTACCGGCCCGCAGGGCACACCGGTGGGATCAGAACCGCACCGTACGGCAGGCAAAAGCGCTGGCTAACCCCTACGCACCCCTAGTTGGGGCCCGCCGGGCGGCCGCCGCCCCGGGTGTGGGGTCCGCCCGCTTGCCCGCCCCTCCGCGGCCCGCCTACATTGCGAACACGCCCACGACCGGCCGCGTCCGCAGAGCCGAGAGGCGACCCATGGGAGTACCACGTTGCCTGAGACACCAACGGCCTTCACGCCGGCGGACGCCCCCGCGCAGAAGGTCCACGAACTGCTGCTCGCCGCGGCCCGGGTGACCCCGCAGGCGCCCGCGGTCATCGAGACGGCCGAGGACGGCACGCCGGTCGTCCTGACCTACCGCGGGCTGGAGGAACTGGCCGGCGCCTGCGCCGACGGACTCGACCGGCTCGGCCTGGACATCGGCGACCGGGTGGTGGTGGAGGCCGACAACAGCGGCCCGGCCATCGCCATGTACCTCGCCTGCTCGATGCTCGGGCTGACCTTCGTGCCGGTCAGCCCGGACACCCCCGACCAGCGGCTGCTCACCATCCTGGAGCTGTCCGGGGCGGCGCTGCACACCAGGGCCGCCGAGGCCCCGCGCGGCTGCCTCCCGGAGGCGCTGGCCACCGCCCGCTTCGGGCCGGCCGGGCTGACGGCGGAGCGGGCCCCCGAGCCGCGGACCCGGCACCGCCGCACGGTCGTCACCACCGACACCGCGTACATGATCTTCACCTCCGGCACCACCGGCCGCCCCAAGGGCGTCGTGATGAGCCACCGCGGGGTGCTCGCCTTCTACCGCGGGCTGCTCGCCCACCGGATCGTCACCTCGGCGGACCGGGTCGCCACCACCTCGCCGCTGCAGTTCGACTTCTCGCTGCTGGACATCGGCCTGGCGCTGGCCAGCGGCGCCGCCGTCGTCCCGGTGCCGCGCGCCCTGCTGCCCTGGCCCCGGCGCTTCCTGGGCCACCTGGCCGCCACCCGGGCCACCCAGGTCGACGGCGTCCCCTCGATCTGGCGGGGCGCGCTGCGCCACGAGCCGGACCGGCTCGCCGAACTCACCCACATCCGGGGCACGCTGTTCTCCGGCGAGGCCTTCCCGATCGCCGAACTGCGCGAACTGCGCAAGCTGCTGCCCGGCATCCGGGTGGTCAACTGCTTCGGGGCCACCGAGTCGATGGCCTCCTCGCTCACCGACGTGCCGGACCCGATCCCGGACGACCTGGAGCGGCTCTCCATCGGCTTCGCCTTCGAGGGCGCCGAGATGCTGCTGATCGACGAGGACGGCCGGCCGGTCGAGGAGGACGGCGTGGTCGGCGAGATCCACCTGCGCAGCCCCTCGCTGTTCTCCGGCTACTGGAACGACCCGGAGGCCACCGCCGCCGCCCTGGTGCGCGACCCGGTCGACCCGCGCACCGGCCAGCTGGTCTTCCGCTCCCGCGACCTCGCCTACCGGGGGCCGTCGGGCGAGCTGTTCTTCGTGGGCCGGACCGACTCCCAGGTGAAGATCCGCGGCAACCGGATCGAACTGGGCGAGGTCGAGCGGGCGCTGCGCGGCTGCCCCGGGGTGGCCGAGGCGGCCGTGCTGGTGCTGAGCCGCCCCGGGCAGGAGGACGTGCTCGGCGCCTTCGTCGCGCCGGAGCCCGGCGCCGAGGCGATCGAGGCGGGAGTCCGGGCCCACCTGCGGGCGACGCTGCCCTCGTACATGGTGCCCGGTGAGCTGCGGCAGCTGCCCACCCTGCCCGTGACGCACAACGGCAAGACCGACCGGGCGGCGCTCGCCGCGCTGGCCGGGGCGTAGGGGGCGTCCCCCCGGATCCCGGCCGGAGGGGACGGAACGGGCCGGGGCCCGCGGTACACCTGGTACCGCGGGCCCCGGCCCGTCGTCGTCGCCCGTCCGGGTCAGCCGCCGGCGGCGCGGGCGGCCAGGGCCTTCCGGTCGACCTTCCGGTTGGCGTTGAGCGGGAACTCCGCGACGTGCTCGAAGTGACGCGGCATCATGCCCGCCGGGACGCGCTCGCGCAGCTCACGGGCGAGCACGGCGGCGGTGGCCGGCCGGCCGGTGTAGTAGACCACCAGCTCCAGCCCGCCGGGCCCCGGCCTGGTCACCGTCACGGCCTCGGCCACGCCGGCGCAGGAGCGGACCGCGTGGTCCACCTCGGCGAGCTCCACCCGCCAGCCCTGGACCTGCACCTGGCCGTCCCGGCGGCCGAGGTAGACCAGGTCGCCGTCGGGCAGGCGGCGCACCCGGTCCCCGGTGCGGTACCAGGTCAGTCCGTCGTGCTCGGTGAACCGGCCCGCGTCCTCCGCCGGGTCGAGGTAGCCGGCGGCCATCTGCGGTCCGCTGACGCACAGTTCGCCCTCGTCGGCGACCGGCTCGCCGTCCTCGCCCAGCAGCAGGTGCCGGTGCCCCTCGTGCACCGCCCCGATCGGGGACAGGCCGTTGACGCACAGGCCCGGCGAGGTGTCCGGCCGCCAGCGGTACGCCGCGACGGTGACGGTCAGCTCGGTCGGCCCGTACAGGTTCTCCAGCGTCGAACCGGGCGCCGCGGCCAGCCAGTCCGCCGCGTCCGTGTCGCGCAGCGCCTCACCGGCGAACAGGCTCCAGCGCAGCGAGGGCATCGAACCCGGGGTGAGCACCCCGGTGCGCCGGGCCAGACCGATCGTGCCCGGCACCGAGAACCAGACCGTCACCCCCCGCTCGGCGACGAAGCCGGCGAGGTCCCGGTAGGCGTGCGGCGGCACCGGGTGCACGGCGGCGCCCGCGCCCCAGGCGCTGAACAGGTCGAAGAAGGCGCAGTCGAAGTTCAGGTCGAAGGTCTGCGAGAAGACGTCCCGCGGGCCGAAGTCGTAGCGCCGGTCGGACAGCCGGAAGTAGTGGTCGAAGGCCGAGTGCCGGATCGGCACCCCCTTGGGCACGCCGGTCGACCCGGAGGTGAACAGCACGCAGGCCACCGCGTCCGCCGTGACCGGCCGCGGCCGCTCCAGCGCTGGCCCGGCCTCCCCGGGCTCGCCGTCCGCGGTGACGGACAGCACCGGCGGCAGCGGCTGCGGCAGCCGGGCCAGGACGGCCGTCCCGGCGGCGTCCGCCAGGACCGCCCCGGCGTCCGAGAGCGCCAGCATCCGGGCGGTGCGTTCCGGCGGGAAGGCCGGGTTCAGCGGCACCACCGCGGCGCCGGTGTAGAGCGCGGCGAGCACCCCGGCGTAGCCCTCGAAGCCCTTGCCGGCCAGCACCGCCACCGCCGCCGGCGGCCGTTCGCAGCGGACCGACAGCGCACCGGCCAGTCGCAGCGCCCGCTCGTGCAGCTCCCGGTAGGTCAGCGAGCGGTCGCCGACCCGGACGGCCGGCCGGTGCGGTGCCCGGGCCAGCCCGCGCAGGAAGCGCTCGTACAGCGCGGGCGCGCTCACCGGGCCGGGGTCCGCTGCGGCTCGGGCATCATCGCCGTCCGCGGGTTGGCCGCCAGTGTCTCGAAGGAGGAGGTGGTGACCGGCACCCGGCCGAACAGCTTGTCCGGCCCGGTGACGACGACCCGGCCGACGCCCGCGGCCTGCAGTCCGGCCACCGTGTCGGGCCAGCGCACCGGCTTCACGTAGCCCTCCAGCATCATCGTGCGCACCCCCTCGCCGGTGGTGAGCAGCGCGCCGTCCTGGTCGGCGACGACCGGCAGTTCGGGGTCGGCGAACGTGAGGCCGGCGAACACCTCCCGCTCCACGGTGTCGCGCAGGGTGGCGAAGGCCGCGCAGTGCATCGGCGGGCGCATCGAGTACAGCGGCAGCCCGCCGGCCGCGCGCAGCCGCCCCTCCAGCCACTCGACCCGGCTCTCCTCCAGCGACAGCATGTGGAAGTCGTCGTCGATGTAGCAGGAGATCTCGTACCAGCCGCCCAGCGCGTCCAGTTCGGCGAGGATCTCGGCGAGCCGGTCGGCGGGGGTGCGGGCGAAGGAGTGGGTGACGATGTCGCGGTGCTCGGCGGCGAAGTACTCGTCCTCGTGGCGGGCCAGTTCGGCGGTCAGCCGGATGGCGTCCGCCAGGTCCAGCGCGTTGCTGTAGACGGCGGCCGCCTTGCTGCCGAAGCTCGGCCCGGCGATCACCTGCGGCCGGCCGTACCGCTCCTCGGCCCACCGGGCGGAGGCGAGGCTGTTGAGGAAGAACGCGATCTGGGCGTGCTCGGAGTAGTCGCTCCGCCCGTCGCGGTAGCGCGCGAACAGCGAGTAGCCGAGGACCTCGTCGGCCACCGCGAGCAGTTCCCGCGCATGGGGGTTGATCATCATGAACTTGGCGACGTCGGAGAACTGGGACGGCGCCATCCCGGGGAAGACGAACGCGGTGTGCGGGCGCGGCTCGGTGGTCATGGGCATCCTGTCTGGTCGGTGCAGGGGGTCACGGGCGCGGGCCGCAGAGCTTGCCGAAGGCGTCGGCCAGGACGTCGAGCGTCCGGGCGACGTGCGGCAGCCGGACCGGGTCGGCGGCGTCCAGGGCGGCCTGCTGCTCCGCGCGGGTGGCGCCGTAGAGCAGGCTGGTGGCGGCCTTGAAGCGCAGCGCGCCCGGGTCGTCGCCGAGCAGGTGCCCGGCCAGCACGGCGACGCCGAAGTCCCGGAAGAGGCGCCGCTGGAGCGAGTCCGAGTCGGTGACGCCGTCGGCCGCCAGGCGGTCGCGCAGCGGCTCCAGGTCGGGGTAGAGGTAGAAGCCGCCGGCCGGCGGGCGGCAGAGCGCCCCGGCGTCGGTGAACACGGTGTGCACCGCCCGGGCCACCGCGCCGTGCAGCCGGGCGCTGGCCGCCAGCCGCTCGCGGATCACCGGCGGCTCGGACAGCGCGAACGCCGTCGCCGCCTGCAGCGGAGCGGCCAGGGACGACCAGGCCTCGCTGGCGAAGGTGAGGACGTCGCGCAGGATCGCCTCGCCGCGCGGGCCGGCCGGGAAGCGGGCCACCCCGCAGCGCCAGCCGCCGAGGCCGAAGCTCTTGCTGAGGCCGTTGGTGACGACGGTGCGCTCCGGCACCACCTCGGCGGGGGAGAGGTAGGGCAGTTCGGGGTCGTGCACGATGTCGCGGTACACCTCGTCGGAGACGACCAGCAGGTCCTCCTCCTCGGCGATCGCGCACAGCTCCCGGACGAGGGCGGGCGGGGCGAGGGTGCCGGTCGGGTTGTCCGGCAGGGTCAGCACGAGGATCCGCGGGTCGTCCCCGGCGGCCCGGGCGGTGCGGATCCGCTCGCGCAGCGCCGCCGGGTCCGGCACCCCGCCGCACTCGGCCGGGATCGGCACCCCGAACACCTTCTTGCCCGCGTAACGGGCCTGCGGGGCGTAGGAGTTCCAGGCCGGCGCGGGGATCAGCAGATCGCCGCCGACGACCATCTGGAGGGCCAGCAGCAGCGGCTTGCTGCCCGGCGCGAGCACCACCTGCCCGGGGTCGGTGGGCAGTCGGCGGCGCCCGAAGTAGCCGGCCGCGGCGGCGCGGACGGCCGCACCGCCCGCCACCGGGCCGTAGGCGTTGTCGCCGGCGGCCCGGGCCAGCTGCTCCGCCATCTCGGGGAGCACCGGCAGCCGGGCCTCGCCGAACGCCATGTGGACGATCTCCTCGCCCGCCGCCTGGCGTTCGGCGACGAGCTGGTTGAGCGCGAGGTTGGGGGACATGACGCGGCCCGCCATCGTCGGCTCCTTCCTGGGGTCAGAGCGGGTGCTCGGAGCGGGGTCCTCGGTGCGGCGGGCCGTGCGGAGCGGGGGCGCTCGGCGGCGGAACCGCCCGGTGGACGGGGGCTGTTCAGCCGCGGGGCGGCGCCGTGTAGGGGCGCAGCGCGGCGGCGAGGTCGGCGGGGGTGGCCGGGTCGAGTTCCAGGCCGTCGATCCAGGCGGCGTCCTCGTCGTACCGGGTCCGGAACGGCCGGCCGACCAGCGAGGCGTCCCGCGCCTGGAGCATCCGCAGCCGGAAGAACCGGCCGTCGGGCCCCTCCTCGACGCCGTCCACCACGATCTTGCCGGGGGTCGCGGACATGATCGGGCCGCGCACCGTGCGGGCCAGGCCCGGGAGGTCCCGGTAGGCCCCCTGGAAGATCTCCAGGGCCCGGGTGAGCGGCACCTTGAAGTAGTCGTAGGGGCCGGTGTCGCGCTCCACGAAAAGGTAGTAGGGGACGATGCCGGCCGCCAGCTCGGCGCGCCACATCCGGGCCCAGACCGCGGCCGAGTCGTTGACCTTGGCGATCAGCGGCGCCTGCCCGTACACCAGCGCGCCGGTCGAGCGGATCCGGGCGATCGCCCGGCGGGCGACGTCGTTCTCCAGCTCGCGCGGGTGGCTGAAGTGGGCCATCACGGCGACGTTGCGGCCGCCGGCGACGATCCGCTCGAACAGCCGCAGCAGCTCGTCGGCGTCCGGGTCGGTCAGGAAGCGGTACGGCCAGTAGGCCACCGACTTGGTGCCGATCCGGATGGTGCGCACGCTCTCCAGCCCGAGCAGCGGCTCCAGGTGCGAGCGCAGCCGTTCGGTGGACATCACCATCGGGTCGCCGCCGGTGACCAGCACGTCGCTGACCTCGGGGTGGCCGCCGAGGTAGCGGACCAGGCCCTCCGGCGAGGGCGCGGCGAACTTCAGGTCGGCGTCGCCGACGAACTGGGCCCACCGGAAGCAGTAGGTGCAGTACGAGTGGCAGGTCTGGCCCTGGCTCGGGAAGTACAGCACCGTCTCGCGGTACTTGTGCTGCAGGCCCGGGATCTCCTCGCCGTCCTCGCGGGGCACGTTGAGCTGCTTCTGGCCCGAGGGGTGCGGGTTGAGCGCGTCGCGGATGCGCTGCACCTCGGCCCGGAGCAGGGGGGCGTCGGCCTTGTCCCGGGACAGTTCGGCCAGCCGGCGCTCGTCCTCGGCGCGGAGCATGCCCCGCTGCGGGAAGACGAGCTGGAAGATCGGGTCCTCGGGGATCGCCGACCAGTCGATCAGCTGCTGCAGGACGTAGTCGTTCACCCGGAACGGCAGGACCAGGGAGGCGATGTCGAGCGCCTCGCGGATCTCGGGGGAGAGGCCGTACTTGGCGGCTATCTCGGCGATCTGGCGCGGTCCTTTGGCGCGGAACCGCTCCGTCGCGGACGGTATGGGAGCCAGGAGATTCATGCGTACCTCGGGTCGGTGGTCCCCCTCGTGCCGGCGGGGGCGGAGCACCGGGCCGGTCGCCCGGGCGGGGGTCGGCCCCGGCCCGGCCCCGGCCGCCGGCGGTGGGAGCCGGCGGGCGGGGCCGGGTGGGCTCACGGCCCGGAGAAGGGGTGGTTGCCGGGCCGCGCCGGTCGCGCGCCCGGTGGCCGGCCGGTCAGGCGCTGGTGGTGCCCGGCGCCGGCGCGTTGTACTGGATGGTGCCCATGTCGGCGTCGACGGAGTAGCCGGAGACGTCGACGTCCTTGTGCTCGATGCGGGCCAGGGCCGACTCGACGGCCGCCTTGAGCCGCTCGTTCTTGGCCGCGTCACGGGCCGGACGGCGCTCGGCGAACTCCGGCATGACCTCGCGGGCGAACAGCTCCAGCGACTCCATGATGTGCTCGTGCTTGGTGTTGCCGAGCTGCACCTGGAAGATGATCTGGTCGATGCCGGCCTCCTCGTAGGCGCGGATCATCTCGACCAGCTTCCCCGGGGAGCCGATGCCCCGGCGCAGCGCGTCCAGCCGCGCCTCCAGCGTCGGGTCCATCGCGGCCATCGCCGCGAGCACCTCGGGGTTCGGCTCGCGCACCATGGCGAACATCTCCCGGCCCTGCTCGAACAGTTCCGCGATGTTGGTGGTGCCGGGGAAGTGCTCGCCGATGAAGTAGTAGTGCATGAACGTGTAGGCGAAGAAGTGGGCGCCGTCCAGGGCCCGGTCCAGCGCCGTCTCGTCGTCGGGCGCGCACAGCATCGGCATCACGACGGCGAGGTTCGGGTTGACCGCCTTGCCGAGCGGCACGCAGTCCTCGGAGGCGAACGCCGCGTAGTAGGCGTCCGTGTAGGCCTTGGCCTCCTCGATGGAGACGAAGGCCAGCGCGAGGGCGCCGAGGCCGTTGCGGGCGGCGAACTCCACCGTGTCCGGGTTGGAACAGGCGAGCCAGAGCGGCGGGTGCGGGGTCTGCTTGGGCTTGGGCAGCACGTTGCGCGGCGGCACGTTGACCCAGGTGCCCTCGTGGCCGGTGAACGGGGCCTCGGTCATCATCCGGGTGATGACCTGCAACGCCTCCCGCCACTGGTCCTTCTTGGTGGCCTTGACCACGCCGAAGGCGTCCAGCTCCATCTGCGAACTGCCCTGGCCGGTACCGAACTCGACGCGGCCGCCGGAGACCAGGTCGAGGGTGGCGATCCGCTCGGCGACGCGGGCCGGGTGGTTCATCGCGGGCGGCAGCGAGACGATGCCGTGGGCCAGCCGGATGTTGCTGGTGCGGGCGGCCGCGGCGGCGAGGAAGACCTCGGGCGCGGAGCAGTGCGAGTACTCCTCCATGAAGTGGTGCTCGGTCGCCCAGGCGCAGTCGAAGCCCAACTTGTCGGCGAGCTCGATCTGTTCGAGCGACTCGCGGAGCACCCGCTCCTCGCTGTCGGCCGCCCACGGACGCGGTACTTGGTGGTGGTACTGGAGACCGAAACGCATGGTTGGTTGCCTCTTCCTCGCTGGGTTCGCCGCGGAGCCCGGGTCGAGGTCGCCGGGCCCGTCGGGCCGTTCTGGAGTATTCGGGCCACCGTCCGGGCCGGGCAAGGAGATCGGGGCAGGTTAGGGCCGCCGCCGGGGGAGGTTAGGGGCGCGGGCCCGCCGGTGCGCGGCGGCGCGGCGAGGAGCGTAAGGGGGTTCCCCTAAGTCCGCGCGGTGCGCGGCCTTAGGGGGCGGCTCGGGCCCGACTGTCCCGATCCCGGCGGTACAAACGACCTTGTTGAACGACGGTGGGGTGCCACCGGCGGATTTCCCGACGAAGGAGGGCCCTGTGGGCCGTGTGGAAGGCAAGGTCGTCGTCGTAACCGGAGCCGGTCGTGGACAGGGCCGCAGCCACGCGGTCCGTCTGGCCGAGGAGGGCGCCGACATCATCGCGATCGACATCTGCGAGGACGTCGACGCCGCGGAGTACCCGATGGCCTCCGAGGAGGACCTGGCGGAGACCGCCCGCCTGGTCGAGAAGGCCGGCCGCCGGGTGTTCGTCTCGAAGACGGACGTCCGCGACCGCGCCGCGGTGCAGCGGGCCGTGGACGCGGGCGTGGCCGAACTCGGCCGCCTGGACGCGGTGGTGGCCAACGCCGGGATCAGCCCGGTCGGCGCCGACCGCCCGGTCACGGTCTTCGGCGACACCGTCGACACCAACCTCAACGGCGCGCTGCACACCGCGCACGCCGCGCTGCCGCACCTGGGCGAGGGCGGCTCGATCATCATGGTCGGCTCCGCCGCCGGCCTGCTCTCCAACTACGGTGCCGGGCCGATGGGGCCGGGCGGCGCCGGCTACGTCTTCGCCAAGCAGGCCCTCGCGATGTACGCCAACTGGCTGGCGCCGCAGCTCGCGCCGAAGGGCATCCGGGTCAACGTCGTCCACCCGTCGAACGTCGACACCGCGATGATCCACAACGCGCCGATGTACCGGATCTTCCGCCCGGACCTCCAGACCGCCACCCGTGAGGACGTCGCGCCGTCCTTCCAGGACTTCCACGCGATGCCGATCCCCTACCTGGACCCGATCGAGATCTCGCACGCGGTGACCTACCTGGTCTCCGACGAGTCCCGTTTCGTCACCGGCCTCCAGCTCAAGATCGACGCCGGCGCCGTGGTCAACGCCGGCCGCTGACGCCGCGCCGCACCCGTTACGCACGAGGAGGACCCGCCCATGTGGGACGAGCAGTTCGAGCAGCTGCTGCGGGCACACCTGCCCTACCTGCCGGCGCAGGACGAGCTGGGCGCCGACGTCGCCCTGGCCGACCTGGGGCTGGACTCGATGAGCACCGTCGAGCTGCTGGCCTCGCTGGAGAAGCGGTACGACGTCCGCTTCCTCGACGACGCCCTGAGCATGGAGACCTTCGCGACCGCCGCGACCCTGTGGAAGCAGCTGTCCGAGCTCGTCGACACCGCTCGCTGAGCGCTCACCCGGCGCGGCCCCGAGGGGCCGCGCCGGGCCGACCCGCCGTGGCCGACCGCACCCGATGCCCCTCGCGGTCGGCCACGGCGTTCCCGTGTGTCCGGGCGGTCAGCGCCGGTCGGCCGGGGCGCCGAGCGTCCGGGTGAAGCCGGCCGGGACCACCAGGTCCTCCGGGACCAGCTCGCGGATCGAGGAACGGCCCAGCCCCATCAGCGCCGAGTCGATGCCGCCGCGCAGCAGGTCCAGCACGTTCTCCACACCGGCCTGCCCGTTGGCCGCCAGCCCCCACAGGTACGAGCGGCCGATCATGACCGCCCGCGCCCCCAGCGCCAGCGCCTTCACCACGTCGCTGCCGCGCCGGATCCCGCCGTCCAGCAGCACCTCGACCTGGCCGCCGACCGCCCCGGCCACCGCCGGCAGGCAGCGGATCGACGCCGGGGTGCCGTCCAGGTTGTTGCCGCCGTGGTTGGACACCGAGATCGCGTCCACCCCCGCGTCCACCGCCCGCAGCGCGTCGTCGACCCTGGTCACGCCCTTGAGCATGAACGGGCCGCCCCACTCCTCGCGCAGCCAGCGGATGTCCGCCCAGCTCGGCGGCTCCGACTGCATCCAGCTGCCGTACGCGCCGAAGAAGGTCGGCGCCGGGCCGCCGCCGTCGGCCATGTTCGGCACCGTCAGGTCCGGCAGCCGCCCGGCCCGCAGGAAGTCCCGGAGCCAGGAGGGGCGGGACAGCGCCTGCGGGGCGAAGCGCACCGCCTCGCGCAGCGTCAGGCGCTCCGGGATGTGCGGGCTGCCCCAGTCCCGGCCGTGCGAGAACGACCAGTCGGTGGTGACGATCAGCCCCGCCGCCCCGGCCGCCCGGGCCCGCTCCATCCGCTCCGCCATCTGCCGGCGCGAGCCCATCCAGTACAGCTGGAAGAAGGTGCTCGGGTTGGCCCGCACCACCTCCTCCACCGGGCGGGAGGCGAACGAGCTCAGCCCCATCGCGGTGCCCCGCGCCGCCGCCGCCCGGGCGACCGCCACCTCCCCCTCGGGGTGCACGGCCTGCACCCCGGCCGGGGAGATGATCACCGGCAGCGAGACCGGCTGCCCCAGCACGGTGGTGGCCTGGTCACGCGCGGCCTGCTGGCCGGCGACGTGCGGGGCCAGGCCGAGCTCGTCGAACGCGCGGTAGTTGTCGCGCACCGTCAGCCCCTTCTCGGAGCCGGCCAGCAGCGCGCCGTACACCGAGGGCGGCAGCCGCCGCCGGGCCCGTCGCTGGGCCTGCGCCACGGTCTCGAACCAGCCGTTGCTCATCGGGACTTCTCCTTGTTTCCAGACGGTCGGGCGCGCACCGTCCGCCGGTGCGGCGCGGGGGGAAGCGCGGGCGTCACCGCGGCCAGGGTGCGGTGGCGCACGCTCGCCCGGCAGACGCCGGCGCCGTACGCCAGGTCGTCGGCGAGCGCGGCCAGCGTGAAGCGGACCGGGTCCAGCCGCGGGCGGCGGGTCGCCCAGGTGTGCAGGCCGGGCGCCAGCAGCAGTCCCGCCGCGGCGAGCCGCCGGGCCGCCGTCCGGCCCGCCGGGGTGCGCGCGGAGCCCGGGGCGAGCAGGGCGGCGGCCAGCAGCGGCGCGGCGAACTGCGCCGCGTAGCGGCCGGCGCCCAGCCAGGTGTGCCCGAGACCGCGCAGGGCCACCGCGCCCGCCCGCCCGGCGGGCAGCCCGGCCCGCCGGGCGGACCGTGCGCTCAGCGCCAGTTGCAGCGCCGCCGCCGCACCGGCCGCCGCCGGGCGGCCCAGCAGGGCCGCGCCCACCGCGGCGGCCGCCCCCGGGGCGGCGACCACCGGCGGCACCCGGCCCGGGTGGCGCAGTGCCAGGGCGGGCGCCGAGGTGCCGTACCGGAACCGCCGCTCCAGCAGGGCGCGCCAGCTGCCGGGCTCCTCGTGCTCCACCCGCACCGCCGGGTCGTAGCGGATCCGCCAGCCGGCCGTGTGCAGGCGCCAGAGCAGATCGACGTCCTCGCCGTAGCGCAGCGACTCGTCGAAGGCGCCGTCCGGGCCCGCCACCTCGGCCAGCGCGGCGCACCGGACCACCAGGGCGGCGGTCGGCACGTAGGCGACCCGGGTCAGCGGCGCCACCGGGGCCTCGGCGGGCCCGAGGTCCAGACTGCCGGCCACCGCGCCGTAGCGGGTGAGCGCCGAGGCGTCGTCCGGCCCGGCCAACGGCACGATCCGCGGTGCGGCCGCCGCGACCCGAGGATCCGTCAAGTGGGCCGCGATCCGCTCGATCCAGTCCGGCCCGGGCGCGCAGTCGCTGTCCAGCAGCGCGGCGAACTCCGTCGTCACCAGGGCCAGTCCGGTGTTGCGGGCCGCGGCCGGTCCGCCGTTCTCCTCGCGGCGCACCAGACGGGCGCCGTGCGCGGCGGCCACCCGGGCGACGGCCGCCGGGTCGCGCGAGGCGTCGTCGACCACGACCACCGGGTACCCGGCGCCGAGCGCGCGCAGGCAGCGGTCCAGCGCGCCGGCGCGGTCGCGCACCGGCACCACCACGGTGACGTCCGGCCGGGCCCCGCCGACCGGCGGGCACGGGTGCAGCAGGCCGGCGTCGCACAGCCGCCGGGCCAGCACCCCGCCGGCCGGGGTGCGCACCCGGCCGGCGCGCAGCTCGTCGAGAGCGCGCACCCCGGCGGGGGAGAGCCGCAGGACCCGGGCCGGCGAGCCGCCGTACAGGACGGCCTCGCCGAGCCGTACGGCCCCCGGGTCGAAGCGGACCCCGAATCCGGGGGGCAGCGGCCCCGGGGCCGTGCTCACAGGGCCAGGCCGGCGTCCACCGGAACGACCGCCCCGGTCACCCCGCCGGCGGCCGGGGAGGCGAGGAAGGCGATCGCGGCCGCGACCTCGGCCGGCTCCAGCAGCCGCCTCAACGGCTGCTGGGCGGCGAAGACCTGGGGGTCCGCCAGGTCGTACAGCCGGGCGCTCTCGGCGAGGATCGGGGTGTCCGTCGAGCCGGGGCTCACCGCGTTGGCGGTCACCCCGCTCTCTCCCAGCTCCACCGCGAGCGCCCGCACCAGGCCGGCCACCCCGGCCTTGGCCGCGCAGTACGCCGCCAGCATCGGCAGGCCCCGGGTCGCGGCGGCGGAGGCGACCGCGACGAACCGGCCGCTGCGCGGGGCGGGCCGCTCCAGCAGCGCGGGGACGGCCGCCCGGGCCAGCTCGACGATGCCGCCGAGGTTGACGTCGAGCACGGCGCGCAGCCGGTCCTCGGGCATCTCCCAGAGCGGGACGCCGCCGCCGATCACCCCGGCGCAGCCGATCGCCGCGTCCAGCCCGCCCCACCGGTCGACCGCCTCGGCGACGGCGGCGCGCAGCGCGTCGCCGTCCCGCACGTCGGCGACGAACGGGTGGATCCGGCCGGGCGCGGCGGGCCGTTCGGCCGCCACCAGCCCGTCCAGTTCCTGACGGGTCCCCAGGGCGTAGGGGAGCGCGGGGTCGTCGGCCGCCGCGTCCACCGCCAGCACCGACCAGCCGTCGGCCAGCAGGGCGCGGACGGTGGCGGCGCCGATGCCCCGTGCGGCGCCGGTGACCAGCGCCACCCTCGGGGTCATGCCGGCTCCCCGGCGGGTGCGGCGGTCGCCGGCCGGGCGGGCCACCAGGCCTCGACGGCGGCAGCCAGGGCGGACTCCAGGGTGCGCCACAGCGCGTGGCCGTCCTCGGCGGCGGCCGTCGTCGGGTCGCCCAGCACGCCGGTGGCGTCCACCGCGCGCACCCCGCCGGCCCGCAGCAGCGGCATCAGCTCGGCGAGCGGCCGGCCGTTCCCGGCGGTGGCGTGCTCCATCCGCACCCGGTCCGGGTCGAGGGCGAGCTGCAGCGAGGTCTCCACGTGCCCGGCGTGCGCGTCGCCGTCCCAGCGGGGCGAGTGCGCCCGTACGTCGAGGCCCTCGGCGCGCAGCCGGGCGACGGCGCGGTGCAGCGGCTCGGCGTTGCCTCCGTGCCCGTTCACCAGCAGTACGCGCGGGGCGGTCGCCGCGGCCGACCGGGCGAGCTGGAGGACCACCAGTTCCAGGGCTTCCTGGCCGATCGAGAGCGTTCCGGGGAAGCCCGCGTGCTCGTCGCTCGCCCCGTACGGGAGGGCGGGGGCGACCAGCACGCCGGGCCGTTCGGCGGCCAGCCGGCGGCAGAGCCGTTCGGCGATGTCGGTGTCGGTGCTCAGCGGCAGGTGCGGGCCGTGCTGCTCGGTGGCGCCCAGCGGGATCGCCAGGATCGCCGCGTCGCCCAGGGACCCGGCCTGCGGCGAGGCGAGTTCGCCGAGCGGCCCGGCGGGTGCCTCGGGGGCCTGCGCGGCCGGCTCCGTCGCCTTCGCCGCGGCCGCCGCCGAACGGGCGACGAGACCGTCCTCGCCGAGCGTGTCGGAGATGGTCCGCAGCACCTCGGGGGCCCGTTCGGCGAGGAAGAAGTGACCGCCCCGCAGCACCCGCAGCTCGAACCCGGAGCCGGTGTGGCGCTGCCACGCGGCGGCCTCGTCCGCCGTCACGTAGGGGTCCTGATCCCCGGTCAGCGCCACCACCGGGCAGCCGAGGACCGGCCCGGGCCGGTACCGGTAGGTCTCGGCGGCGCGGTAGTCGTTGCGGATCGCGGGGAGGATCATGCTCAGCACCTCGGGGTCGTCGAGCATGTCCCCGTACGTCCCGCCGACCCGGGCCAGCTCCGCCACCACGGCCTCGTCGCTCGACTCGTGGACGTGCTCGTCCCGGTGGCAGGAGGGCGCGCGCCGCCCGGAGGCGAACAGCGCGACCGGGGCGTGGCCGCGCTCCTGGAGCAGCAGCGCCACCTCGAACGCCAGCGTGGCACCCATGCTGTGGCCGAACAGCGCCAGCGGGCGGTCCAGGAACTCCTCCAGCTCCCCGGCGACGATCCCCGCGAGCTCGTGGAGGTCGTCGACGAACGGCTCGGACCGCCGGTCCTGTCGGCCCGGGTACTGCACGGCGAGCACGTCCAGGCCGGGTGACAGGGCACGGGAGACCGGGAAGTAGTAGGTGGACGAGCCGCCGGCGTGCGGGAAGCAGACCAGCCGGGTCGCGGCCTCGGGGGCGGGGTGGAACCGCCGGATCCAGCCCCCGGCGCGGGCGCTCGCTACTGCCATGGTCGTGTCGTCCCCTGCCCTGTGTCGCCGAACGGCTGTCGCCGGCCCGCGCGGCGAAGGCGCGGGCCGTCCGGTCCATTCAAGGGGGGCGGGGGAGCGGCCGCCCACCCCACACCTGGCCCGGACGACCCCTAACCCGCTGACGGGCGGTCAAGGGTGGCGCGGCCGACGACCCTCCGGAATTCGTCCGTGACCCAGGGGTTTGGCCGCCCCGCCGCCGGGGCAGCCATCCGTGGGGCGGCCGCCGCGGCGGGGCGTCGTGCCACCCCATAGGGGGTTGACCTCGGGTACGGAGCGTTGAAAGCTTGCGGCGGGTTCACGCTCCCACGGCGAGGTCGGCGGAGAGCGAGCTGCGGCCGGCGACGTTGAGCTTCCGGTAGACGCGGGTCAGGTGCTGCTCGACCGTGCTGACGGTCAGGAACAGCTTGCCGGCGATCTCCCGGTTGGTGTGGCCCTGCGCGGCGAGGGCGGCCACCCGCTGCTCGGCGCTGCTGAGCTCGTTGGTCCGCGGCTTGGCGGAGGGCACCCCCTCGGGCTGGGCCTCGGCGGCGCGCTGCTCCGCACCGGCCGGGCGCACGGCCGAACGGGACTGCGGGGTCAGGGTGCGCAGCAGGCCGACGGCACTGCACTGCTTGGCGATGAACTGGGCGCTGCGCAGCCGGTTGCGGGCCTCGTGCGGTTCGCCCAGCGCGTGCAGGGCGGTGCCCAGGTCGGCGTAGGCGTGGGCCAGTTCGAGTTGGTCGCCGCACTGCTCCAGGACCTGCACGGCCTCCTCCAGCAGCTGCGGGCGCTTCTTGACGTCGCTGGCGGCGGCGAGGACGCGCAGCGCGCTGCCGCGCACCCGCTGGTGCTGCGGCTGGGCCTCCTGGAGCAGCTGGAGCTGCTCGTTGACCAGGCTCAGGGCGCGCTGCTGGTCGCCGATCCGCAGGTAGGCCTGGGCGCAGTCGGTGCGCCAGGGCAGCACGCCGGGCGCGTCGATGTTCCAGTCGGTGACCAGCTGCTGGCAGGTGCGGAAGTCGTTGAGCGCGCTGCGGTAGCGGCGGGTGGCGAGGTAGTGCCGGCCCCGGGCGCGCAGGAACAGCAGGCCCGGCAGGGTCTCGAACACGGCCGCCGGCAGCGGGGTGGCCAGGTGGTGGGCGGCGAGCTCGGGCTTGCCCGCGGCGGTGGCGGTGGAGAGCAGGGCGGCGAGCGGGAAGCCGATGGCCACGCCCCAGGCCTCCGGGGAGAGCAGCTGCAGGCCGCGCTGGGCCTCGGCCTCGGCGGTGGCCAGGTCCCCGCGGCGGTAGGCGAGTTCGGCGGTGATCGAGGTGAGGACGGCGAGCCAGGTCGGCGACTCGCGCTCGTCGGCGAGGGCGGCGAGGCGGCGGCACCAGGTCTCGGCCTTCTCCAGCCGGTTCCCGAGCACGAGCGTGGTCAGCGCGGTGACGGTGCCGGCGAGGCTCTCGTCGCTGATCCGGGTCTGCTGCAGGGTCTCCTCGGCGGCGGCCAGGTTCTCGCCGGTGAGCCGGTCGTGGCGCAGGGCGATGAGCAGCGCGGTGGCGTCCTGCGGCCGGCCGATCGGGCGGGCGGAGGGCACGGCGGCCGGCGGGTTGCCGACCAGGTGCTGGAGCCGGGCGGCGTGGCGGGGGCAGAGGCCGGCCAGCCAGAGGCAGGTGGCCCGGAACCGGGCGGCGGTCTGCGGGTCGGTGCGGACGGTGGTGCCGGCGAGCTGTTCGACGAGGGCGGTGGCGCGCTCCAACTGGCCGTGCCAGAGCAGGTACTCGACCAGGGCGAGCGCGGCGGGCGGGTCGAGCCGGCCGTCGCCGCCGGCCGCGGCGAGGGTGTCGAGGTGGCGGGTGACGCCGAGCGGGTCCCGGTGCCACTCGATGCGGGCGAGGTCGGCGCGGATCCGGATGTCCTCGGTGCCCGCGGCGGCGGTCTGGGCGGCGCGCAGGAAGCGGACGGCGGTCGCGGTGTCGCCCTTGCGGAAGGCCTCGTGGCCGGCGTCGCGCAGCACCCGCACCGCCCACGGCGGGTTGCCCGGCCCGGCGACCAGGTGGACGGCGACCTCGCCGGCGGAGGCGCCCTCCAGGTAGAGGAGGTAGGCGGCCCGCTCGTGCATCTCGCGCAGCTGGCCGAGGTCCATGCTGTCGGTGACGGCCTGGACGGCGCGCGGGTGGCGGATGCCGCGTTCGTCGGTGAGTCCGATCATCCGCAGCCGCTGGTCGGCGTGCTGGGCGACGCTCTGGGAGAGGCCGGCGAGCTGGGCCTGGACGGTGGCGGAGCCGCCGCCGAGGACGGCCAGTGCCTGGGCGTACCGCAGGGTGGACGGCTCGCTGCGGTAGAGCGTGGCCATGACGGCGCGGGCGTAGGCCTCGCCGGCGACGACCTCCCGGCCGCCGCTCTCCTGGACGTCGTCGATCACGGACTTGGTCATCAGCGGGTTGCCGCCGCCGGCCGCGTGCACGCCCGCGACGAGTTCCTCGGTGGCCTCGCCGCGCAGGTGCGCGCGGAGCATCGCCGCGGTGCCGGCCGGGCTGAGCGGGCGCAGCGGGAGCCGGCGGCAGTGCGGTTGGTGGATGAGTTCGAGGTGGAGTTCGGGGTGGGCGGAGCGGACGGAGGTGCACTCGCCGAGGACGAGCATGACCGGGGCGGCGGTGATCCGCCGAACCACGTAGGCGAGGCACTGGAGCGAGGCGGGGTCGGCGTACTGGACGTCGTCGACGACGATGACCAGGGGTCCGGGGCCGGCCAGGTCGATGACGGCCCGGGAGATGCCGTAGAGGGTGGGCGCGAGTGCACGCCGACTGTCCTCGGGCTGTCCCCAGACGGCGGTCCGGCCTTCTTCCAGCAGCCGGGACAGCTCGCCGTCGGGACAGGCGTCGGCGTCGGGCACGAGCTGGCCGATGACGCCGAAGGGGAGTTCCTGTTCGGCGCGGGAGGCACGGGCGCCGACGACCTGTGCGCCGGACTCCGCGGCGCGAGCGGCGAACACGGAGAGTAGCTCCGTCTTGCCGGAGGCGACGGCCCCGCGGACTACGGCCACTCTGCCGAATCCCCGGGCGCATTCGCCCAGCAGCCCGTCCAGTATCCGTATTTCCTCATCGCGCTCGACTAGCCTCATCGCTCCCTTTCCCCCGTTATCCTAGAAATATTTCAAATGAACGTAAGGTGCGCCCGAGTATCAATCTCGTTAATATTATCGATATTTGACTCGACACCCTGACTCGCGATCGACGCACTTCCCGGCGCCCTCATTGGCATGGACGCGTCGGCCAATCTCCCTGGTCGCCGGGCAGGTGACCTCCCCTGCCCATTGGTTGCGCGTTCAATCTCTCTGCCCCGTTCACCGTCGTCACCCCCGGGCGTCGCCATGTCTCCCCCGTCCGGCGGTCACAGCGTTCCGGGTTCGAACAGTGCGTATTGTTGGGAGGTTCCTGGCGGGTTGTCAACTGTTTGTGAAAGGCACGAATCAACGGGATGCGAGTGGATGCGTGACTTCGCCCGGCGTGTCGCACCCGGTTCGTCGAATGTGACGGACAGTCAGCGACGGGTGGTGGATCGAGCGGTCGGCATCGGCCGGGGGTCGTGCGCGTGGGGCGCCGCCGCGGCCGGAGGGAGGGTCGCTCCGCGGGGCGGTGGCGCGGTGGCTCGCGGGCGTCGCCCGGGCGCGGCGGGCGGTGCCGCCGGAGCGAGCGGTTCCTCGGTCATGCGATCACCGACGCCGTCTGTTCATTCGTGGGCCAGCTGAAGCAAGCCCACATTGTGCAGCGTCGGGTTTGCGGCGGCCTAAAGCCGTCCTTAAGCGGGGGTGACCAGTCCGTTCCGGCGGCCCGGCTTCGCGTGCAAACGAAGAAGCCGCCGCGCTGGGCGCGGCGGCGGAGTGTCGGGTGCGGAGCGTCGGGCGGGGGGAGCGGGGCGCGGTGCGGGGCCGGTGAACGCGGCGGCGGCGGGTGCGGGGCACCCGCCGCCGGCGGGGACGATCACCCGGGGGTGTGCGATCGTCCGTCGGAGTCCGCCGCCCGGCAGGGGGCCGGGCGGCGGAGGTGGTCAGCGGGCGGCGAGTTCGGCGGCCGCGGTGCTCTCGTCCTCGGCCGCACCCTCCTCGCCCGAGTAGCTGACGTGCAGGAGCCGGGCCAGGGTGAACAGCGCGGCGGCCACCGCCACACCGATCCCGATCCAGGCGTTGAAGTCGAGCGAGTCGACGAAGGAGCTCTTCGCGGCGTCGAGCACGCCCTGGCCGACGGCCGGCGGCAGGTTCTGCGCGACGGCGACCGCGCCGCCCAGGGTGTCCTGGGCCGGTCCGCGCACCGCCTCGGGCAGGGCGTTGAGCGCCGCCGAGGAGAAGCCGTCGCGGTACAGGGCGGCGCCGATGGTGCCGAAGAGCGCGATGCCGAGCGCACCGCCCAGTTCCTGGCAGGCCTTCTGCAGCGCGGCCACCGAGCCCGACTGGTCGGCGGGGCCGACCGCGACGACGAAGTCGGTCATCAGGGCCAGCACGCTGGAGGAGCCGGCGCTGATCAGGGCGACTCCGACCAGGCACAGGACCAGGTTCTTGCCGGTGGTCAGCATCGTCATGCAGCCGAAGCCGGCGGCGATCATCAGGAAGGAGGCGGCGAAGACGTAGGCGGGCTTCACCTTGTTGACGAGCTGGGCGGCCAGCGGGGACGCCATGCCGGTCAGCGGCAGGGTGGCGAGCGTCCACAGCGCGGTGGTCAGCGGCTCGAGGTCCATCACGACCAGCAGGTACTGCATGCTGAACAGGCCGAAGCCGATGACGCAGAAGAACGCCACGCCGCTGAGCGTCAGGGCCGGGGCGAAGCCGCGGTGACGGAACATCTTGAGGTCGACCATCGGCTTGGCCAGCCGGGCCTGGCGGAACAGGAAGGCCGCGCCGATCGCGAGGCCGAGCGCCACGCTGCCGGCCGGGACGGCGGCGAAGCCGTTGATGGCCAGCTCCTTGACGCCCCAGATGAAGGCGACCATCGCGGCGATCGACAGCACCGAGCTGAGCACGTCGAACTTGCCGAGGTCGTCGCGGCTGCGGCGGGCCTCGGGCGCCAGGGCGAGGATCAGGACGATCAGGACGACGACCACGGGGGCGTTGATCAGGAAGATCGAGCCCCACCAGAAGTTCTGCAGCAGCACGCCGGACAGGACCGGGCCCAGGCTCAGGCCGGCCGCGGTGCCGATCGACCAGGTGGCGATGGCGGAGCGGCGCTGCTTGGGGTCGTGGAAGAGCGAGCGGACCAGGGCCAGTGCCGACGGCATCTGGGTGGCGGCGGCCAGACCCTGGATGGCGCGGGCGGCGATGAGCATCTCGGCGCTGCTCGCGTAGGCGGCCATCACCGAGGCGAGGCCGAAGACCACCGCGCCGCCGACGAGCAGCCGGCGGCGGCCGATCAGGTCGCCGATGTTGCCCATGGTGATCACGGCCGAGGCCAGGATGAAGCCGTAGATGTCGATGATCCACAGCTGCTGGGCACTGCTGGGCTGGAGGTGCTCGGCGATCTGGGGGACCGCGAAGTAGAGGACCGTGATGTCCATGCCGATCAGCAGCGGCGGGAACATCAGGGCGACGAGAGCGAGCCATTCCTTGCGGCCGGCCAACGGCACAGGCGAAGTAGTCACGAGGAGGAATATACACACGTCCCATACGACTGTATAGATCAGGCGTATAGGTCGCTTGTGTAGATCGAGCGTATGGATCGCCCGTGTAGATCACTCGTATGGATCATCCGCATTGGTCGCCCGTGTAGATCGCCTGTCCCATACGCTTGTATGAACCGGTCCGCCAGGAGGCGGACCCCTCAGTTAGGGTCGGAACATGGGACATCGTGAGGATCTCCTGGCCGGCGCGCAGCGCTGCCTGATCGAGATCGGGTACGCGCGCACGACCACGCGCGACATCGTGGCCGCTTCCGGCACCAACCTCGCCTCGATCGGCTACCACTACGGCTCGAAGGAGGCGCTGCTCAACGAGGCGCTCATCCGGGCGATCGAGAGCCAGGGAGAACAGCTCGCCATGGCGATGGCGGCCGTCGACTACAGCGGCGGCCCGATGGAGCGATTCGAGAACATCTGGACCGTGGTGGTGGACAACTTCAACAGCCACCGCACGATCTGGCTCGGCACCTTCGAGGTGTTCGCCCAGGTCGACCGGGCACCGATGGTGCGGGAGGCGCTCGCCGCCACCATCCAACAGGGGCGGCAGGGCCTCGCCATGCTCTTCCACCCCGAGTCGGTGGGGCTGCCGGAGGAGACCCGGCAGGCGCTCGGCTCCTTCTTCCAGGCGCTGATGACCGGGATCATGACGCAATGGCTGGTCGACCCGGAGAACTCGCCCACCGGCCACGGGCTGGCCGAGGCGCTGCGCGTCCTGCAGGACTGGAAGGACGTCGAACCCGGCACCCGGAAGCCCGCGGCGGGCGGTCCGGCGGGCCCTCCCGGCGGCCTCCCCCCGGGCGCCCTCCCTCCCGGCGCCCTCCCTCCCGGCGGCTTCCCGGACGGGCCGCCCGGAGGACTCCCGCCCGGCCCGCCGCCGGGCCCGCCCGCCGCGGCGGAGGACCCGACGGCGGACGCACCCGGCGGGGAGCCCGCCGACGTCAGGACAGCGACCTGAGCCAGTCCTCGACCACGGCGGCCGTGGCCTCGGCGTCCTCGCCCAGCAGCGAGAAGTGATCGGCCTCCACCCGGCGAACCGTCTGGGTGGAGTCCCACGGCTGCGCCTGCCAGGCCTCGGCCTCCGGCAGCGAGCCGTCCGGCAGCCGGTAGAACGGCCGGGCGCACTGCGCGAACAGCACCGGCGCCGCCACCCCGCCCTCCGTCGTCACCGACGGCAGCAGCTCGGTGTACCGGCCCATGCCCGCCAGCCGCGCGGTGTCGAACCGGCCGAACTGCTTCTCCGCGTCCAGCATCGCCAGCACCGCCTCCTCGATCGGCAGGGCCTTGCCCATGTCGACGATCCGGAAGGCGTCCAGCAGCACCACCCCGGCCGGGGACACCCCGCGCCGCTCCAGGTACTGCGCCACCGCGTACGCCAGCACGCCGCCCGCCGAGTAGCCCTCCAGCACGAACGGCGCGCCGTCCGCGGCCCGCAGCACGCACTCGGCCAGCGCCTCCACGGCCGCCTCGGGCGTCGCCGGCAGGCTCTCGCCGCGCGCGAACCCGGGCAACGGCACCGCGAACACCCGGCGCGGGTCACGGAACCGCCCCACCAGCCGGGCCTGCTGGTAGGTGCCGCCGGTGGCCATCGTGGTGCTGAGGCACATCAGCACCGGCCGGACCGGCCCGTCCGCCAGCCGGACCGCGGACGGCACCCGCTCCAGCTCCGCGACCGACTCGAACTGCGGCAGCGAGTTCGCCACCGCCGACAGGATCCCGTAGCCGAGCCCCAGCCCGCCGGAGACCACCGCCTGCCGGAACACCCCGCTCAGCGTCTCGCCGTACTCGGCCGACTGGCCCGCGAAGGCCGACCGGCCCGCGTCCGGCTCCTGCGCCCCGGCAGCCCCGGCACCGTCGTCCAGCCGCTCCGCCAGCCGCTCGTGCACCAGCCGGACCAGCCCGGCCGGGCTCTTGCTCTCGAACACCACCATCGGCGGCAACCGGAGCCCGGTCGCCGCGTTCAGGCCGTTGCGCAGCCGCATCGCACCCAGCGAGTCCAGGCCCGACTCCAGGAAGTCCCGCTCCGGATCCACCGAATCCGGCCCGCCGAAGCCCAGCAGCGCCGCCGTGTGACCGAGCACCAGCTCGCGCAGCACCTCCTCCCGTCCGGCGGAGGACAGGCCCGCCAGCCGGCCCAGCAGCGCCTGCGCGTCCACCTCGCCGACCGCGGCCCGCCGCCGGGAGCGCGGAACCAGACCGCGCAGCAGCTCCGGCAGTTCGTCACCGCGCTCGCGCAGCGCCCGCAGGTCGAACCCGGCCAGCAGCACGGCGGTCCGGCCGCCCGCCACCGCGGCGTCGAACAGCGCCAGCCCCTCCTCGGCCGCCAGCGCCCGGATCCCGCCCTGGGCCAGCACCTCGGAGTCGGTCCTCGCCATCGCGCTGTCCGCCGCCCACAGCCCCCAGATCTGCGACTGGGCGGGCAGCCCGGCCGCCCGGCGGCGCACCGCCAGCGCGTCCAGGAACGCGTTCGCCGCCGCGTAGTTGGCCTGCCCCGGGGTGCCCAGCACGCCCGAGGCCGAGGAGAACAGCACGAAGGCGCTCAGCGGCATCCCCGCCGTCAGCTCGTGCAGGTTCAGCGCCCCGTCCACCTTCGGACGCAGCACCGTGTCCAGCCGCTCCGGCGTCAGCGAGCCGACCAGCCCGTCGTCCAGCACCCCGGCCGCGTGCACCACCGCGCCCAGCTCGACCCCGGCCAGCAGCTCCGCCAGCGACCCGCGGTCCGCCACGTCACAGGCGGCGATCTCCACCTCGGCGCCCAGCGCGGACAGCTCCCCGCGCAGCTCCTCGGCGCCCGGCGTCGCCGCGCCCCGGCGGCCGGTCAGCAGCAGCCGGCGCACCCCGTGGACCTCCACCAGGTGACGGGCCAGCACCCGGCCCAGACCGCCCAGCGCACCGGTGACCAGCACCGGGAGCGCCGGGTCGAACACCGGCCGGGCCGCCTCCGCGGCTCCGTCCGCAGCCCCGGCGGCCGCATCGCCCGCCGGCTCGCCCGCCGTGCCGAGCGCCACCCGCTCCAGCCGGGCCGCGTACAGCGCGCCCGGCCGGACCACGAGCTGCGCCCGGCCCGCCGCCAGCACGGCGCCCACGTCCAGCGAGTCCGCGACGTCCGCCAGCACGATCCGGTCCGGGTTCTCCGACTGCGCCGAGCGCACCAGACCCCAGACCGCGGCGCCCGCCGGATCCGTCAGCTCCTCACCGGCCGCCGACACGGCGCCCCTGGTCACCACGAGCAGCCGCGAGGCCGCGAACCGCTCCTCGGCCAGGAACTCCCGCACCGCCGCCAGCGTCCCGGCGACCGAGGCCCGCACCGCCGGTGCGGACTCCCCGCGAACGGCGTGGTGCACCAGCACCTCCGGGACGGTCGACGCCGCCCCGACGGCCGACCAGTCCAGCCAGTCCGGAGCACCGGCCGCGGCAGCCGGCGCCACCGGCTCCCAGACCACCTCGAACACCTGGTCCCGGCGCGGCGAACGGGCCGTCGCCAGCTGCTCCGGCGACACCGTCCGCAGGGTCAGCGCGTCCACCGTGGCCACCGGGGCGCCCGAACGGTCCGCCAGCTCCAGCGCCACCGTGTCCTCCCCGGTCCGGGCGATCCGCACCCGCAGCGCCCCGGCGCCGACCGCGTGCAGCTCCACCCCGTTCCAGGCGAACGGCAGTTCCGCCCCGGCCCGCTCCCGCCCGTCGAAGGCCAGCGCGTGCAGACAGGCGTCCAGCAGCGCCGGGTGCAGGCCGAAGCCGTCCACCTGGGTCGGCGCGTCCTCGCGCAGCACCACCTCGGCGAACAGCTCGCCGTCGCGCCGCCACACGCCCGTCAGATTGCGGAACGACGGCCCGTACTCGTAGCCGTGCTCGCGCATCGCCTCGTAGGCGCCGTCCAGCGGCACCGCCTGCGCCCCGGCCGGCGGCCACTGCGACAGGTCCACCGACGGAGCACCCGACGAGACCGCCAGGAGCCCCTCGGCGTGCAGCGTCCACGGCTCGTCCGCGCCCGGCGCCGCCGGCTCCGCGTCCTCCGCCCGCGCGTACACCGACACCGGCCGCCCGCCCGCCGCGTCCGGCTCGCCGACCAGCACCTGCACCGAGACCGCGCCCCGGTCGGGCAGCACCAGCGGCGCGTGCAGCACCAACTCCTCGACCCGGTCGCAGCCCGCGTGGTCCGCCGCCCGCAGCGCCAGCTCCACGAACGCCGTCCCCGGCAGCAGAACGGTGCCCAGCAACGCGTGGTCCCCGAGCCAGGCCTGCCGGCCCAGCGCCAGCCGACCGGTCAGGGTGAACCCCGCCGACTCCGGCGACGGCACCGCCGACGCCAGCAGCGGATGCCCCAACCCCGCCGGATCGCCCGCCGACGACTCCTCCAGCAGCCAGAACCGCTGCCGCTGGAACGGGTACGTCGGCAGCTCCGTGAACCGGCCGCCCGAACCCTCGAACGGCACCGACCAGTCCACCGACCCGCCGCGCGCGTGGTACTCGCCCAGCGACACCAGGAACCGCGCCAACGAACCGTCGTCGCGCTGCAGCGACCCGACGGCCGCGCCGGCCCCCACCGCGGCGCCCGGCGCCGCCGACTCCGCCAGCGCCTCCAGGGTGCCCTGCACGCTGGAGACCAGCACCGCGTGCGGGCTCATCTCCACGAACCAGCGGAACCCCTGCCCGTGCAACTCCCGTACGGCGTCCGCGAACCGCACCGGCTCGCGCAGGTTGCGGTACCAGTAGTCGGCCGGCATCGCCGCGGTGTCCAGCAGGCCCCCGGTGACCGTCGAGCAGAACGCCGTCGTGGCGGCCCGCGGCGGTTCGAACCCCGCCACCGCCTCCTCGACCCACCCGCGCAGCGCCTCCACGTGCGGGCTGTGGCTCGCCGCGTCCACCGGCACCCGCCGGGCGTGCACCCCGTCGGCCGCGCAGCCCGCCAGCAGCTCGTCGACCGCGTCCAGGTCCCCCGAGACGATGGTCGCGTGCGGCCCGTTCACCGCCGCCACGCCCAGCCGGTCCCCGAACGGGGCGATCAGCTCCAGCGCCCGCTCCACCGGCAGCGACACCGAGGCCATCCCGCCGGTGCCCTTCAGGGTGGCCATCGCCTGGCTGCGCCGCACCACCAGCCGGGCCGCCTCCGGCAGCGACAGCACCCCGGCCACGTACGCGGCGGCGATCTCGCCCTGCGAGTGGCCGACCACGGCGTCCGGCTCCACCCCGTGCCCGCGCCACAGCGCGGCCAGGCCCACCATCACCGCGAACAGCGCGGGCTGCACCACATCGGTGCGCTCCAGCGAGGCCGCGCCCGGCGCCCCGCGCAGCACGTCCAGCAGCGACCAGTCGGTCAGCGCGTCGACGGCCTCCGCGCACGCCCCGACCTCCGCGGCGAACACCGGCGAGGAGACCAGCAGTTCGGCCGCCATGCCCTGCCACTGCGAACCCTGGCCGGGGAAGACGAAGACCGTCCGGCCGGTCACGTCGGCCCGGCCCTGCACGGCCCGCGCCGAGGGGACGCCGTCGGCCAGCGCGAGCAGCGCGTCCGCCAGCTCCCGCGGGGTGCCGCCGGCGACCACCGCGCGGTGCTCCAGCGCGGCCCGGTGGCGCCACAGCGAGACTCCCACGTCCGCCGGACGCGGCACGGGGAGCCCGTGCGACCGCGGCGTCTCCGGCGTCCCCGGCGAGTCCTGGGTGTCCCGGGACTCCTCCGTGGCGAACAGGGCCAGCCGGCGGGCCTGGGCGCGCAGCGCCTCCGGCGAACGCGCGGACAGCAGCCACGGCACCGCCGACGGCTCGGCGGCGGGCGCGGGCGGCTCGGCGGCCGGCGACTGCGGGGCCTCCTCCAGGATCAGGTGGGCGTTGGTCCCGCTGATCCCGAACGAGGACACCCCGGCCCGGCGCGGATGGTCGCCCCGCACCCACTCCCTGGCCTCGGTCAGCAGCTCCACCGAGCCCGCCGACCAGTCCACCTTCGAGGAGCGCCGCCCCGCGTGCAGGGTCGGCGGCAGCACCCCGTGCCGCATCGCCTCGACCATCTTGATCACACCCGCCACCCCGGCGGCCGCCTGGGTGTGGCCGATGTTCGACTTCACCGAACCCAGCCAGAGCGGGCGGCCCGCCGGCCGGTCCTTGCCGTACGTCGCGAGCAGCGCCTGCGCCTCGATCGGGTCGCCCAGCGTGGTGCCCGTCCCGTGCGCCTCCACCACGTCGACCTGGTCCGCGGACACCTGCGCGTTGGCCAGCGCCTGCCGGATCACCCGCCGCTGGGAAGGACCGTTGGGGGCGGTGAGGCCGTTGGACGCGCCGTCCTGGTTGACCGCGGACCCCCGGATGACGGCCAGCACCCGGTGCCCGTTGCGCCGGGCGTCGGAGAGCCGCTCCAGCACCACCAGGCCGACGCCCTCCGCGCAGCCGAACCCGTCGGCGTCGTCCGAGAACGCCTTGCACCGCCCGTTCGGGGCCAGCCCGCGCTGGCTGCCGAAGTAGACGAAGACGTCCGGGCTCGCCATCACCGTCACCCCGCCGGCCAGCGCCAGCGAGCACTCACCGTTGCGCAGCGCCTGCACCGCCAGGTGCATGGTCACCAGCGACGACGAACAGGCGGTGTCGAGGGTGACCGACGGCCCCTCCAGCCCGAGGAAGTACGACAGCCGGCCCGAGGCGAACGAACCGGAGCTCGTGTTGAACGGGTAGTCGTGGTACATCAGGCCCGCGAACACCCCCGTCGCCGAGCCCTTGAGGGTGGTGGGGTCGATGCCGGCCCGCTCCAGCGCCTCCCAGGAGGTCTCCAGCAGCAGGCGCTGCTGGGGGTCCATGCCCATCGCCTCGTTCGGGCCGATCGAGAAGAACGCCGGATCGAAGTCCCCGGCCCGGTCCAGGAAGCCCCCCTCCCGGGTGTACGTCCGGCCCGGCGTCCCCGGCTCCTGCGCGTACAACGCGTCGACGTCCCAGCCCCGGTCGGCCGGGAACCGCGAGATCGCGTCCACCCGGTCGGTGACGGTCCGCCACAGGCCCTCCGGCGAGTCCACCCCGCCCGGGTAGCGGCAGCTCATGCCGACGATGGCGATCGGCTCCCGGCCGGCCGCGACCAGCTTCCGGTTCTGGCCGCGCAGCCGCTCGGTCTCCTTCAGCGACGCGCGCAGGGCGTCGACCAGCTTCTGATCGGTCGTACTCATCACTCAGTCTCCGTTGCGGTGTCGTCGCCGTAGGCGCCGAGGTCGTCCAGGCCGTCCAGGCCGTCGAAGTCGTCCAGGCCGCCGAGGCCGTCCGGGTCGTCGAGCTCCCCGGCGCCGTCGGAACCGTCGAGGCCCAGGCCGCCGAGGTCCAGCCCGTCGAGCGCCATGCTGATCAGGCTGTCGGCGTCCATCGCGTCGATCGCGTCGTCGATCGCGCCCGGGGCGCCGGCCGCGCTCCCGCCGGCCGACGCGCCACCCGCGGCGGTCCCGGCCGCACCCGCCGAGGCGTCGGCGGCCTGCGGCAGCCGCACCCCGCTCAGCTCCAGCAGCACGTCCAGCAGCCCGGCGTCCCGCAGACGGGCCAGCGGGATCTCCTGCAGCGCCCGGCGCACCTGGGACTCCGCCTCCGCGGCCCCGTCCGCGCCCAGCTCGGGCAGCAGCTCCTCCTCGATCTGGTCCGCGACGGCCTGCGCCGTCGGGTAGTCGAAGACCAGCGTCGCGGGCAGGCGCAGACCGGAGACGGCGTTCAGACGGTTGCGCAGCTCGACCGCCGAGAGCGAGTCGAAGCCCAGCTCCTGGAACGGCCGCTCCGCCGCCACCGCGTCCGCCGAGGCGTGCCCCAGCACCGCGGCCACCTGCGTACGCACCAGCTCCAGCAGCTCCTCGCGGCGCTCCTCCCCGGACAGGCCGAGCAGTCGGCGCTTCAGGGCCCCCGCGTCGGCGGCACCCGCCGCCTGCCGCCGCCCGGCCGGGGCCAGCGCCCGCAGCACCGGCGGCAGCGCCGCACCGGCCGAAGCCAGCGCCCGCACGTCCAACCGGACCACGACCTGCGCCGCCTCCGGTCGGCGGACCGCCGCGTCCAGGGCCGCCAGGCCCTGCGCCACAGAGAACGCCCCGATGCCGGAACGCAGCATCCGCTGCCGCTCCGCGTCGCCCAGGCCGGTCCCCATGCCGGCGCCGTCCCACAGGCCCCACGCCAGCGAGTGGCCCGCCAGACCGTCCGCCCGGCGCCGGGCGGCCAGCTCGTCCAGGAACGCGTTGGCCGCCGCGTAGTTGCCCTGGCCCGGGTTCCCGAAGACACCCGCGACCGAGGAGAACAGCACGAACAGGCGCAGGTCCAGCCCGGCGGTCAGCTCGTGCAGGTGCCAGGCGGCGGTCGCCTTCGGCGCGAGCACCGCGTCCAGCCGCTCCGGCGTCAGTGCCGTCACCAGGGCGTCGTCCAACACACCCGCAGTGTGCACCACACCGATCAGCGGCCACTCGGCCGGGACCTCGGCAAGCACCTGCGCCAGCCGCTCGCGGTCCGCGGCGTCGCAGGCGGTGACGGTCGCCTCGGCTCCCAACGCGGCGAGCTCGGCCACGAGTTCGCTCGCGCCGGGGGCATCCGGGCCCCGGCGGCTGGCGAGCACCAGCCGGCGCACGCCGTGCTCGGCCGCCAGATGACGGGCCACCGCCGCGCCCAGCGCACCGGTACCACCGGTGACCAGCACCGTCCCGGCGCCGTCGCCCAGCGGCCGCTCGGCCACCGGCGCCGCGCCCGCCCGGACCACCCGGCGGACGGCGAGCCCGCCGTCGGCGGCCAGCCGGACCTCCGGCTCCTCCAGCGCGAGCACCGCGCCCAGGGCGGAGCGCAGGACGTCGGTGACGACCGCGTCGACGGGCTCGGTGACGGGGTTGGTGACGGGCTCGGTGACGGGGTCGGTGACGGCGGGGGACTCCACCAGGACGAAGCGGTCCGGCTGCTCGGCCTGCGCCGCACGGACCAGGCCGCGCACGGCGGCGCCGGCCAGGTCACCGGTCCGGGTCACCACGACCAGACGAGCACGGCCGAACCGGGAATCCGCCGACCAGTCCTGCAGGACGGTGAGCAACCGCCGCGTCAGGGCGTGGGCCCCGGCTGCCGGATCGGCGACGCGACCGGTGGCCGGCTGACCGGCGGCCGGGTCCGTCCCGAAGCAGGGCAGGACCACGACCGGCGGAACGGCCGCAGCGCCCGGCCGCGCCACCTCGGCCCACTCCACCCACGGCACCGGCTCGGCGGTCGGCCGGGACACCTCGGCCCACTCCACCCGGAAGAGCGAGTCCGTCCCCGCCCCGGCGGCCGGCGCCAGCGCGGCGAGGTCCACCGGACGGGACACCAGCGCGTCCACCGTCAGCACCGGCGAGCCGCCGCCGTCCGCCACCGTCAGCGCGATGCTGTCCTGGCCGGTGGAGGCGATCCGGATCCGAAGCGCGGTGGCGCCGACGGCGTGGATGGACACACCGTTCCAGAGGAAGGGCAGCACCGCCCGTCCGTCGGCCTCCTCCGACCCGCCGCCCGCGAGGAGGCGGGCGTGCAGGGACGCGTCGAGGAGCGCGGGGTGCACACCGAAACGCGCGGCGTCGGCGTGGGCGTCCTCGGGGAGCACGACCTCGGCGAAGGTCTCGTCGCCGCGCTGCCAGGCGGCCTTGAGCCCCTGGAAGACCGGGCCGTAGCCGTAGCCGACCTCGGTGAGGACGGTGTAGGCGTCGGTGACGTCGATCTGCTCGGCGCCGGCCGGCGGCCACTGGGCCAGCCCGGCCCCGGAGGTCGCGGCGACCGACGGCTTGCCGGAGAGCAGGCCCTCCGCGTGCTGGGTCCAGGTGGTGGCGTCGTCGGTGCGGGAGTGGATCGTCACCGTGCGGTCGCCGTTGTCGTCGGCGCCGGTGACGGCGACCTGGACGGCGACACCGCCGTGCTCGGGGAGCACGAGGGGTGCCTGGAGAGCAAGCTCGGCGAGGACGTCACAGTCCACCTGCTGCCCGGCCCGCAGGGCCAGCTCGACGAAGCCGGTGCCCGGGAAGAGGATCGTGTCCCCGAGCCGGTGATCGGCCAGCCAGGGCTGGGAGGCCACGGAGAGACGGCCGGTGAGGACGACGCCGTCGCTGTCGGCGAGCGCGACGGCCGCGCCGAGCAGCGGGTGGTCGGCGGTGTCGAGGCCGGCGGCGGAGACGTCGGTGGTGGTGCTGACGGCGTTGACCCAGAAGCGTTCGTGCTGGAAGGGGTAGGTGGGCAGGTCGGTGTGGCGGGCGTCGAGGCCGGTGAAGGCCTTCGTCCAGTTCACGGCGGTGCCGTGGGTGTGGAGGGTGCCGAGGGCGGTGAGGAGGGTTCGGGTCTCGTCGCGGTCGCGGCGCTGGGTGGGGATGACGGTGGTGTCGTCGAGGGTCTGCTGGGCCATGGCGGTGAGGACGGCGTCGGGGCCGACCTCGAGCAGGGTGGTGACTCCGTTGCCGGTCAGGGTGCGGACGGCGTCGGTGAAGCGGACGGCGGCGCGGACCTGGTTGACCCAGTACTGCGGGTCGGTGAGTTCGGTGGTGGTGAGGGTGCCGGTGACGGTGGAGACGAGCGGGATGGTGGGTTCCTTGTAGGCCAACTCCCGTGCCACGGTGGCGTACTCGGCGAGCATGGGCTCCATGAGGGCGCTGTGGAAGGCGTGGGAGACGCGCAGGCGCGAGGTGCGGCGGCCCTGGGTGGCGAAGCGCTCGGCGAGTGCCTCCACGGCGGCGGTCTCGCCCGAGATGACCACGGAGCGGGGGCCGTTGAGGGCGGCGATGTCGACGCCGTCGGTCAGGTGCGGGGTGACCTCGTCCTCGGTGGCCTCGATGGCGGTCATGGCGCCGCCGCCCGGCAG
>NZ_JBSFWR010000062.1:0-50025 GCF_053594915.1 Kitasatospora sp. NPDC002543
GCTCCCCCGCCGGCCCCCCTCTGCGCGGGGGGGGGGGCCCGCGGGGGGGCCGCGCCGCCGAGCAGTGGTCGCTCAGACGTCCAGCGTCCCCACGTGGTGGACGCGGACGAGGTTGGTGGAGCCGGCCAGGCCGGGCGGGGAGCCCGCCGTGATGACGACGATGTCGCCCTTCTGGCAGCGGCCGAGCGAGAGCAGGGCCGCGTCGACCTGTTCGACCATCTGGTCCGTCGTCGACGCGAACGGGCCGAGGAAGGTCTCCACGCCCCAGGTGAGGGCGAGTTGGGAGCGCACGGCCGGCTCGTAGGTGAAGGCGAGCACGGGGATGGGCGAGCGGTAGCGGGTGAGCCGGCGGGCGGTGTCGCCGGACTGGGTGAACGCGATCAGGTACTTGGCGTGCAGGAAGTCGCCGATCTCGGCGGCCGCGCGGGCGACGGCGCCGCCCTGGGTCCGCGGCTTGCTGCCGGTGATCAGCGGAGGCAGCCCGGCCGCCAGGATGTCGGTCTCGGCGGCCTCCACGATCCGGGCCATGGTCTTGACCGTCTCGACCGGGTACTTGCCGACCGAGGTCTCCCCGGAGAGCATCACCGCGTCCGTCCCGTCGAGGACGGCGTTGGCGACGTCGGAGGCCTCGGCGCGGGTCGGCCGGGAGGTGTTGATCATCGAGTCGAGCATCTGGGTCGCCACGATGACCGGCTTGGCGTTGCGGCGGGCGAGCTTGATGGCGCGCTTCTGGACCAGCGGGACCTGTTCGAGGGGCATCTCCACGCCCAGGTCGCCGCGGGCCACCATGATCCCGTCGAAGGCGTCGACGACGGACTCCAGGTTCTCCACCGCCTGCGGCTTCTCGATCTTGGCGATGACGGGGACGCGGCGCCCCTCCTCCGCCATGATCCGGTGGACGTCCTCGGCGTCCCGCCCGCTGCGGACGAAGGAGAGCGCGACGAGGTCGGCTCCGGTCCGCAGCGCCCACCGCAGGTCGGCGACGTCCTTGTCGCTGAGCGCGGGGACGGAGACGGCGACACCGGGGAGGTTGAGGCCCTTGTGGTCGGAGACCAGGCCGCCCTCGATGACCAGGCACCGCACGTGCGGCCCGTCGACGGCGACGACCTCCAGGGTGACCCGGCCGTCGTCGACGAGGATGCGCTCGCCGCGGCCGACGTCCCCGGCGAGGCCCGAGTAGGTGGTTCCGCAGCGGTCCTTGTCCCCCACGACGCCCTTGTCGGTGGAGATGGTGAACTCGTCGCCGCGTTCGAGGAGTACGGGGCCGTGGGCGAAGGTGTCGAGCCGGATCTTCGGGCCTTGAAGGTCGGCGAGGACGCCGACGCTGCGGCCGGTCTCGTCGGCGGCCTTGCGGACGCGGCGGTAGCGTTCCTCGTGCTCGGCGTGCGTTCCGTGGCTGAGGTTCAGTCGGGCGATGTCCATCCCGGCGTCGACCAGGGATTTGATCTGGTCGTACGAGTCGGTGGCGGGCCCGAGGGTACAGACGATTTTTGCTCGGCGCATAGTGCTGAGACTAGGCATTACCGACGCGTAACCACGACGCGGGTCCGGACTGCGGGATGACCGTTTCTGTAAGGCGAGTTGAACAATCTGACACATCCTCGGGCGGCCGCGTGAACACCCCCCGGCGCGCGCCTCCCGAACCCTAGTCGCGCCCCGCCGCACACCTCCCGTGCCGCCCGTCGATGCGATTCCGTGAAGGGGTGTTCACCCGTGGTTCACCGCCGCTTCCGCCCCCGCTCCCCACCCGGCGGGACGCTCGTCACCCCCGGGTGGATGCCGGGGCGCCCCGGGCGACCACCCGGACGAAGTAGCGGACGAGGGGGAGGCGTTCGGCATGCGACGCGCACTGGGGGTGGTTGCGGCCCTGGCCCTGTTGGGCGGGGTCGCCTTCGCGCTGATCCCCGACGACAAGAAGAAGGACGACACGGCGACGGTCACCGTCACCGGACTGATCGGCTCGGAGAAGCGCGCCTTCTTCGAGGACGAGGCGGTCAAGGCGGAGTTGGCGAAGAAGGGCCTGGTGGTCCGCGCGGACTCCACCGGTTCCTGGACGATGAGCGACCAGGCGGCCAAGACCCCGGGGCTGGACTTCGCCTTCCCGGCCAGTTCGGCGCCGGCACGGGAGATCCAGCGCATCTGGAAGCTGCAGGACTCCCCGCTGGTGCCGTTCTACTCACCGCTGGTGATCGTGGCCCACGAGCCGGTGGCCAACGTCCTGAGGGACAACAAACTGGCCGATCTGGACCCAGTCACCGGCGTCTGGACGTTCCGGATGGACGAGTACGTCAACGCCCTGAAGGGCAACCGCCGGTGGGAGGAGCTGTCCGGCGCCGCCACCCACCCGGAGCTGTCCGGCCAGCTGTTCGTGACCACCACCGACCCGGAGAGCTCGTCCTCCGGCGCGATGTACCTCGCGCTGCTCTCCTACATCGTCAACGGCCACCAGGTGGTGTCGGACGAAGCCGGTGTCGCCAACGTCAAGGACGTCCTGCACAAGGCGAACGCCCTGCAGGGCATCCAGAAGAGCAGCAGCGACGAACCGTTCCGGGACTTCGGCGCGGGCATCGGCAGCCCGCTGATCTTCGCGTACGAGTCGCAGGCCGCCGCCCTGCCGCTCCAGGGCAAGCCCACCGGGGACATGGTGGTGATGTACCCGGACACCACGGTCTACTCGGACCACACCGTCGTGGCCCACACCGACAACGGCCGCACGCTCGCCGACGTCCTCCAGAACGACGACGTGCTGCGCGGCCTGGAGGCCAAGTACGGGCTCCGGCCGCAGGCCAAGCCGGAGGCCTTCGCGAACCTGATGCGGGAGAAGAAGCCGACTTTCGCACCCGATCTGACCGCCGCCAGGATCAAGCAGGCGACGTTGCCCTCGCTGGACAACCTGCGCGAGCTGACCGCCGCGGCGAAGGGGACCAAGTGACCATCCCGATGAAGCGCCGCGGCCTGCTCGCCGCCGCGCTGGCCGCCGTGCTCGCCGCGGCGAGCGCCTGCACCTCCACCGGAGGGAAGCCCGTACCCGACCCCGACGGCTCGCCCGCCGCGACCGCCAAGCCGGGTGTGCTGCGCGTCCTGGCCGGCAGCGAACTCCAGGACCTGGCACCGGTGTTGGAGGAGGCCAAGAAGGCCACCGGGGTGACCGTGCAGTTCTCCTGGACGGGCACCCTGGACGGCGCGGACGCCGTCTCCTCGGGGCGGGCCGACGGCAAGTACGACGCCGTGTGGTTCCCGTCCAACCAGTACCTGCGGCTCGATCCGACCGGCAAGTCCAAACTGGTCTCCGAGACCCCGGTGATGGTCTCGCCGGTGGCGATCGGGGTGCGCTCCTCGGCGCTCGGCGACCTCGGCTGGGGCGACGGCTCCAAGGTGACCTGGGCACAGGTCGGCGAGGCGGCCTCGGCCGGCAAGCTGCCGTACGGGATGGCCGACCCGTCCCGTTCCAACTCGGGCTTCTCCACCCTCGTCGCGGTGGCCTCGGCCTTCTCCGGCGCGGGCGCGGCGCTGACCGACGCGGACGTGCAGAAGGCCAACCCGCAGCTGAAGCAGTTCTTCAAGGGCCAGAAGCTGACCTCCGGCTCCTCGGGCTGGCTGGCGCAGGCCTACGGCCGGGCCGAGTCGGGCACGGTGAGCGCGCTGGTGAACTACGAGTCGGTGCTGCTGTCGTTGAACAGGACGCTGTCGCCGGCCCAGCAACTGACCGTGGTGCGGCCGGTGGACGGCGTGGTGTCGGCGGACTACCCGCTCTCGCTGATGGCCTCCGCCGCGCAGGAGCAACGCGACTCCTTCCAGCGGCTGACCGCGTACCTGCTCAAGGAGGACGTGCAGAAGCGCATCTCCGAGACGACGCTGCGCCGCCCGGTGACGGCCGGCGCGGCCCCGGCCGCCGGGCTGCCCACGGACCGCCGCAGGGAGCTGCCGTTCCCGGGCACCCGGGCGGTCGCGGACGGCCTGCTGGCCGCGTACCAGAACGAGCTGCGCCGCCCGTCCCGGACGGTGTACGTGCTGGACACCTCGGGCTCGATGGAGGGCCCCCGGATCGCCGCGCTGAAGAGCGCGCTGGGCCGGCTGACCGGGGCGGACGACACCCGCGGGGTGCGCCGCTTCCGGGACCGCGAGGAGATCACGCTGCTCTCCTTCGCCTCCGAGGTGAAGTGGACCAGGACCCACGTGGTGCCGGCCACCGGCGGCCAGCCGGGCCCGCAGGCGGAGTTGGCGAAGATCGACGCGGACGTGCAGTCGCTGGCCGCCTCGGGCGGGACGGCGGTGTACTCCTCCCTGGAGGAGGCGTACCGGGTGATCGAGCGCCAGCAGGCCGCGGCCGCCGACGACCGGTTCACGTCGATCGTGCTGATGACCGACGGGGAGAGCAACGCCGGGGCGACGGACGGCGACTTCAAGCGCTTCCACGACGCCCTGCCGCCCGGGGAGAAGGCGATCCCGGTGTTCCCGATCAAGTTCGGGGAGGCGGCGGTGGGCCAGCTCCAGGGGATCGCGGACCTGAGCGGCGGCAAGCTGTTCGACGGGACGGGCTCGCTGGACGGGGTGTTCGAGGAGATCCGTGGCTACCAGTGACGGGTTCGGCCGCCGGGCCCTGCGCTACCTGGAGTCGGCGCGGAACCTGGTCGGCTGCGCGGGCGGCGCGGTCGGCCTGGGGCTGCACTTCGCCGGGCTGGGCGGGGTCTGGTGGCCGGGGGTCGTGGCCGGGCTGTACGGGGTGGGCGCGCTGCTGACGCCCGGCCCGCGGCCCGGCCCGGGCGCGGGCAGCGGCAGCGGCAGCGGCAGCGGCACGGGTCCGGAAGTCGAAGCGGGTAGGCCCCCGGGTGCGGCCGGGGCGCCGACCGCGCTCCCGACCGGCTACCCCACCGGCTCCGGAACGCACGAACCGGAGCCCGTCCCGACCCCGCCCCCCGCGCCCGACCCGGAGCTGGTGGCGCTGGCCGCCTACCTGGACACCGTGCCGCTGCCTCCCTCGGCCGGGGTGGAGGGCCTGCTGACGGCCCTGCACGCGGCCGGGCCGGGCCCGGTGGCGGAGCGGATCGTCCGGGACCGGCTGCCCGTCGCGGTGGCCGGCTACCTGCGGGCGCGGACCTGGCAGCCGTGGGCGGGGCCGGACGACCCTGACCCGGCGGTCCGGCTGGGCCGCGAGGTCGAGCGGCTGGTGGCCGAGCTGTCCTGACCGGCGGCGGAACGGCCCGCCCTACCACTCCGCACTCCCCCGTTCCCGTCACGAACGAGTCGCCAAGATCTCACCTCTTGGACAGGTCCGGGGGCTATTCAGCACCCCGGCCCGCACGGCACACTTCTACGCGCGTCCCTCTACGCGCGTCGACGCGTGGACGCACACTTTTGCCAACGAATGCCAGTTGACGGTCCATCCGCCGTCGGTCCCACTCGGGAGAGTCGTCCATGCCCCTGAACCGCCGTGACTTCGTCACCCGGTCCGCCGCCACCGCCGCCGGCGCCGCCCTGGCCGGTGGCGCCACCCTGGCCGCCGCCCCCTCCGCCGCGGCCGCCCAGCCGGAGCCGGCGGCCGCCAAGGGCGGGCGTCAGCCGCAGCACAAGCAGGCCTTCACCGTCATGGGCACCACCGACCTGCACGGCCGGGTGCTCAACTGGGACTACTTCACCGACGCCGAGTACACCGACAAGGGCCACAACGCGGTCGGCCTCGCCAAGATCTCCACCCTGGCCAACCAGGTGCGCGAGGAGAAGGGCTGGGACCGCTGCCTGCTGATCGACTCCGGTGACACCATCCAGGGCACCCAGCTGTCCTACTACTACGCCCGGATCGAGTCGATCGACACCGAGGCCAACACGGTGCCGGACCACCCGATGGCCGTCGCCATGAACCTCATGGAGTACGACGCCGCCGCGCTCGGCAACCACGAGTTCAACTACGGCATCCCGCTCCTGAAGGCCTACCAGGACCAGCTGGAGTTCCCGCTGCTGGGCGCCAACGCGCTGAACGCCAAGAACGAGAAGCCGGCCTTCAAGCCGTACGTGATCAAGGAGCTGCGGCTGGGCGGGGGCCGCCCGGTGCGGGTCGGCATCCTCGGCCTCACCAACCCGGGCATCGCGATCTGGGACAAGGCCAACGTGAGCGGCAAGATGGTCTTCCCGGGCATCGTCGAGACCGCCGCCGTCTGGGTCCCGAAGATGAAGGCCGCGGGCGCGGACGTCATCGTGGTCTCCGCCCACTCGGGCTGCGACGAGGCGACCACCTGGGGCGACCAGCTGCCCTGGGCCGAGAACGCCTCGGTCGCGCTGGCGGAGACCGTCCCGGACATCGACGCGGTGCTGGTGGGCCACGCCCACAAGGAGATCCCGCAGCGCCTGGTCGTCAACAAGAAGACCGGCCGGACGGTCGTGCTCTCCGAGCCGCTCTGCTACGGCCAGCGGCTGACCTGCTTCGACTTCGAGGTCGAGTTCGCGGCCGGCGTCTGGAAGGTCGCCTCGGTCTCGGCCCGGCTGCTGAACTCCAACACGGTGCCGGAGAACCCGGAGATCACCGACGCGATCGCCGAGCAGCACAAGAAGGTCGTCGCGTACGTCAACCAGAACATCGGCACCAGCAAGATCGCGCTGTCGATCGCCGAGGCCCCCTTCAAGGCCACCCCGATCATCGACCTGATCGGCAGGGTCCAGGCCGACGCGGTCAAGGCCGCGCTGGCCGGCGGGCAGTACGCCAACCTCCCGGTGCTGGCCCAGGCCGCCCCGTTCAACCGCACCGCGCTGATCCCGTCCGGCCAGGTCAAGCTGCGCGACGCCGCGGGCCTCTACATCTACGAGAACACCCTGGAGGCCCGCATCCTGACGGGCGCCCAGCTCAAGGACTACCTGGAGTACTCGGTCAAGTACTACAACCAGCTCGCCCCGGGCGCCCCGGTCGACAAGGACAAGCTGACCGGCGCCGAGGCCACCCCGGACTACAACTACGACTCGGTCTACGGCCTGAGCTACGACATCGACATCGCCCAGCCGAAGGGCTCGCGGATCGTCAACCTGTCCTTCCAGGGCAAGCCGATCGACCCGGCCGCCGAGTTCGTCCTCGCCGTCAACAACTACCGCGCCAACGGCGGCGGCAACTTCCCGCACGTCGCCAAGGCCAAGGTGGTCTGGGCGAACTCCGACGAGATCCGCAACACCATGATCGCCTGGGTGAAGGCCAAGGGCGTCATCGACCCCGCGGACTTCTTCACCGACTCCTGGCGCCTCGTCCGCGCCGGCCAGCCGGTCTTCTGACCCGCACCCCGCCACCGGAAGGCCGTCGCCCCGTCCGGCGACGGCCTTCCGGCCCGTCCGGGTGGAAGAATGGCGGCATGAGCGAGTCCCGGATCCCGGACCGCCACGCTCGGCTGCTGGCCTACGCGCAGAGTCTGACGCCGCCGAGCGGGTGGAAGATCGAGATCTCCGGCGACGAGATCATCGTGATGGCCGGGCCCTCGGTGATCCACCAGCGCAACCTGCTGCTGATCCGCAGGCAGTTCGAGGCCCACGAACCCGCCGGCCTGATGCCCAGCGAGAACACCGACCTCGCCGCCCCGAACGTCGGCAAGCTGCGCAACCCCGACCTGACCTACATCCCCCTCTCCGCCGTGGAAGAGGGCGGCAACCAGGTCCCCGCCGAGCAGGCGGCCATCGCCGTGGAGGTCGTCTCCCCGTCGAACCCGGAGAACGACCTGGTCGGCAAGGTCCGCGACTACCCGCTGATGGCCATCCCGCTGTACCTGGTGATCGACCCCCGCGAGGGCGATCTGACGCTCTACTCCGAGCCGTCCGGCAGCGGCTACCACCAGCAGTGGAACGGCAAGTTCGGCGACCGCGTGCCCCTCCCGGCCCCCTTCGGCTTCGAACTCGCCACCGACGGCCTGCTCCGCTACCCGGCCTGAGACGCACGGGCCTCCCGGCGGCTGCCGCCGGGAGGCCCGTGCGTACGAAGCCCCGGTCAGAAGGGGAAGACCGCGCGCTCGTGCTGGACGGAGATCCACTTCAGGGTGGTGAAGGCCTCCACCGTGGACTCGCCGTTGAGGCGGCCGACGCCGGAGTTCTTCTCGCCGCCGAAGGGCACGCCCGGCTCGTCGGCGATGGTGCCGCCGTTGACGTGGATCATGCCGGTCTCGATCCGCTGGGCGATCCGCACGCCGCGCTCGACGTCCCCGGTGTGGACCGCGCCGCTGAGCCCGAACGGCGTGTCGTTGGCGAGCCGGACGGCCTCGTCCTCGCCGTCGAACGGCACCAGCAGCACGACCGGGCCGAAGAGTTCGGTCCGCAGGATCGGCGCGTCCTCGGCCAGGCCGGTGAGCACCGTCGGCGCCATCAGGCTGCCGACCGTGCTGCCGCGCAGCAGCGCGGTGGCACCGGCGGCGACCGCCTGGTCGACCTGGGCGGAGAGGGCGTCGGCCTGGACGGAGTTGATCAGCGGGCCGATGTGGGTGGCCGGGTCCCGCGGGTCGCCGACGGTGAGCGAGGCGACCTTGGCGACGAACTTCTCGGTGAACTCGGCCTCGACGCTCCGGTCCACCAGTACCCGGTTGGCGGCCATGCAGACCTGCCCCTGGTGGACGAAGCGGCTGAACACGGCCGCGTCGACGGCGTGGTCGACGTCGGCGTCGTCCAGCACGATCAGCGCGCTGTTGCCGCCGAGTTCCAGGACCGTGCGCTTGAAGTGCGCGGCGGCGACGGTGGCGACGTGCCGGCCGACCTTGTCCGAGCCGGTGAAGGAGATCACCTTGGGCACCGGGTGCTCCAGGAAGCTGTCGCCGACCTCGGCGATGTCGGTGACCACCACGTTCAGCAGGCCGGGCGGCAGCCCCGCCTCCTCGAAGAGCTTCGCGATCAGCCCGCCGCCGACGATCGGGGTCTCCTGGTGCGGCTTGAGGACGACGCCGTTGCCGAGCGCGAGCGCCGGGGCGACGGCCTTGAGCGCCAGGAACAGCGGGAAGTTGAAGGGGCTGATCACGCCGACCACGCCGACCGGCAGCCGGTAGAGCCGGTTCTCCCGGCCCTGGGCGGGCGAGGTCAGCAGCCGGCCCTCGGGGGCGACCGACTGGTGGAGGCAGTCCCGCAGCACGTCCTTGACCAGCGAGAGTTCGAAGCCCGCCTTCAGCGCGGTGCCGCCGAGCTCCGCCATGATCGCCCGGACGATCTCCGGCTCCCACTCCTCCAGCAGCCGCAGCGCGCGCTCGAAGACGGTCCGCCGCTGGTACGGGTTGGTGGCGGCCCACGCCTTCTGGGCGCGCGCGGCGGCGCGGTAGGCCAGGTCGACCTCGGCGACGGTGGCGACGGTGATGGTGGCGAGCTTGTCGCCGGTGTAGGGGTCGACGTCGACGATGTCCCAGGAGCCGCTGCCACTGCGCCACTCGCCGTCGATGTACTGCAGCGCCAACTCGGAGAAGTACGACATCTGATCCCTCTCATGCACCGACCTGATGGGGACTCATCGTACTGACGTATTAGAGTTCTTGGCGCACCGCATGCAGCAGGTCGCGGGTCAGTTCCGGGCTCAGGCTGTCGGCGACCAGGTCGTCCATCGCGTGCCGGTACTCGGCCACCTCGGCGGGCTTGTCCAGGTAGAGCGCGGTGGTGAACTGCTCCAGGTACACCACGTCCGCCAACTCGGCCTCGGCGAAGCCCAGGACGGTGAAGGCGCCGCTCTCCGCGCTCAGCCCGGCGTTGCCCAGCGGCAGCACCTGGAGCCGGACGTTGGGCAGCTCGCCGAGCTCCAGCAGCCGGTCCAGCTGGCCGCGCATGAGCTCCGGACCGCCCCAGGGGCGGCGCAGCGCGGCCTCGTCCAGCACGGCGACCAGGTGCGGTGCCCGTTCGCCGGTCAGCACCGCCTGCCGTTTGAGCCGGACGTCGACGCGGCGCTCGATCTCCTCCGGTCCGCTGCCGTGGCAGCCGGCGGTGACCACGGCCCGGGCGTAGTCGGCGGTCTGGAGCAGCCCGTGGACGAACTGGACCTCGTAGCTGCGGATCTCGGCCGCGGCCTCCTCCAGGCCCAGGTAGTTCTGGAACCAGCCGGGCAGCACGTCCCCGTACTCGTGCCACCAGGAGGTGGCGTTGGCGTCGCGCAGCAGTCCGAGGACGGTGGCGCGCTCCTGTTCGGCCTCGACGCCGTACAGGGTCAGGAGGTCGGCGACGTCGCGTTCCTTGAAGCCGACCCGGCCGAGTTCCATCCGGCTGATCTTGGATTCGGAGGCCCGGATCGAGTACCCGGCCTCCTCCCGGCTGACGCCTCTGGCCTCGCGGAGTCTGCGCAGCTGGGTGCCGAGCAGCAGACGCCGTACGGTGGCGCCCCCGCCTGCCTGAGTCGTGCCCATCGAAGTCGTCCTCCGCACTCGCCCAGCCCCCCGGCCGTCGGCCGCAGTCTGCCACTTGGCACCGACGAACAACAGCCCACTGTCCGGTATCCCGCGGGGGTGGCGGACTCCGGCCGTTCGTCCGGGTCCGGAGCGTCCCGCGGAGGGGCGGCGGAGCGTCCCGCGGAGGGGCGGCCGTGCGGGAACGCGACGGCGCCCGCCCTCCAACTGGTCGGGGAAGAGGGCAGGCGCCAGGAGACCGCGTTGGCCCGGCGACGCTGGCGGGGGCAGCGGGTTGAGCTCCCGGCGATGCGGCGCCGGGCGTTCGGTGGGGGCCGGTCGGACCGTCCGTCCGTCAGACCACCAGGGGGCGGTCCGTGGGCCGGATCGGGGCGGGAAGCGGGGACTTGCCGCCCAGGTACTTGTCCACCGCGGCGGCGGCCGAACGGCCCTCCGCGATGGCCCAGACGATCAGCGACTGGCCACGACCGGCGTCTCCGCAGACGTACACGCCATCGACATTGGTGGCGAACCGGCCATCACGGGCAATGTTACCGCGCGCGTCGAGGTCCGCTCCCAGCTGCTCGACCAGCCCGTTCCGCACGTCCGTCCCGGTGAAGCCCATGGCCAGGGTGACCAGCTGCGCCGGGACGGCCCGCTCGGTGCCGGGCACCGGCTCGAACCGGCCGTCCTTGAACTCCACCTCGACGAGGTGCAGTTCCTGGACGTTGCCGTCCTCGTCGCCACTGAAGTGGGTGGTGTTGACGGAGTAGATCCGCTCGCCGCCCTCCTCGTGCGCGGAGGTGACCTTGTACGTCATCGGCATGGTCGGCCAGGGCTGGTGGCCGGGCCGTTCCTCGCCGGGCCGCGGCATGATCTCCAGCTGGGTGACGGAGGCCGCCCCCTGCCGGTGCGCGGTGCCGACGCAGTCCGCGCCGGTGTCGCCGCCGCCGATCACGACCACGTGCTTGCCCTTGGCGCTGACCGGCGACTCGACGAAGTCGCCCTCCTGCACCTTGTTGGCCAGCGGCAGGTACTCCATGGCCTGGTAGACGCCCTTGAGCTCGCGCCCGGGCACCGGCAGGTCGCGGGCGGTGGTGGCGCCGGCGGCGACGACCACGGCGTCGAAGCGCTCGCGCAGCTGCTGCCCGGTGATGTCCTCGCCGACGTGCACGCCGGTGCGGAACCGGGTGCCCTCCGCGCGCATCTGCTCGATGCGGCGGTTGATGTGGCGCTTCTCCATCTTGAACTCGGGGATGCCGTAGCGCAGCAGTCCGCCGATCCGGTCGGCCCGCTCGTACACCACGACGGTGTGCCCGGCCCGGGTGAGCTGCTGGGCGGCGGCGAGGCCGGCGGGGCCGGAGCCCACCACGGCGACGGTCTTGCCGGACAGCCGCTCGGGCACCTGCGGGGTGACCCCGCCGCGGTCCCAGGCCTTGTCGATGATGGTGACCTCGACGTTCTTGATGGTCACCGCGTCCTGGTTGATGCCGAGGACGCACGCGGACTCGCACGGGGCCGGGCACAGCCGACCGGTGAACTCCGGGAAGTTGTTGGTGGCGTGCAGCCGCTCGATCGCGCCGACGAAGTCGTCCCGGTAGGCGAGGTCGTTCCACTCGGGGATGAGGTTCCCGAGCGGGCAGCCGTTGTGGCAGAACGGGATGCCGCAGTCCATGCAGCGGCCGGCCTGCTCGGTGATGATCGGCAGGAGGCTGCGTTCGACGTAGACCTCGTTCCAGTCCTTGATCCGGACGTCGACCGGGCGGCGCTCCGCCAGCTGCTTGGGCGTGGTCAGGAAGCCCTTGGGGTCAGCCATTAGCCGCCTCCATCATCTTCGCGGTGGTCTCGGCCTCGGAGAGGCCATCGCGCTCAGCGGCGTCCTTGGCGGCGAGCACTGCCTTGTAGTCGGTCGGCATGATCTTGGAGAAGCGGGAGACCCCGCCGCCCCAGTCCGCCAGGAGTTCGGCGGCGACGGTGGAGCCGGTCTCCTCGTAGTGCTGCTGCACGGTGTCGCGCAGCCAGTCGCGGTCGGCGGCGGTGGGGGCCTCGATGCCGACCATCCCGTCGTTGACGTTGGCGGGGCGCAGGTCCAGGACGTACGCGACGCCGCCGGACATGCCCGCCGCGAGGTTGCGTCCGGTCTCGCCGAGGACGACGACCCGGCCGCCGGTCATGTACTCCAGGCCGTGGTCGCCCACGCCCTCGACGACCAGGGTGGCCCCGGAGTTGCGGACGGCGAAGCGCTCGCCGGCCTTGCCGCGCAGGTGGACGCGGCCCGAGGTGGCGCCGTAGCCGATGGTGTTGCCGGCGATGACGTGGTTCTGCGCGTCGTTGCCGATGGCGGCGGCCTCGCGGGCGGGGCGGACGACGATCACGCCGCCGGAGAGGCCCTTGCCGACGTAGTCGTTGGCGTCGCCCTCCAGCCGCAGCGTCACGCCGCGCGGCAGGAACGCGCCGAAGGACTGCCCGGCGGAGCCGGTGAAGGTGACGTCGATGGTCCCCTCCGGCAGGCCCTCGCCGCGGTACCGCTTGGTCACCTCGTGGCCGAGCATGGTGCCGACGGTGCGGTTGACGTTGCGGATCGGCAGCTGCACCCGCACCGACTCGCCGCGCTCCAGGGCGTCCTCGGCCAGGGTGATCAGCTGGTTGTCCAGGGCCTTGTCGAGGGCGTGGTCCTGGGTGGTGGTGCGGTGCCGGGCGGCCCCTTCGGGCAGCGTCGGCACGTGGAACAGCGGGGCGAGGTCCAGCCCGGCCGCCTTCCAGTGGTCGATCGCGGCGCGGGCGTCGATGTGCTCGGCGTGGCCGACGGCCTCCTCGATCGAGCGGAAGCCCAGCGAGGCCAGGATCTCCCGGACCTCCTCGGCGATGAACTCGAAGAAGTTGACGACGAATTCGGGCTTGCCGGAGAAGCGCTCGCGCAGCACCGGGTTCTGGGTGGCGACGCCGACCGGGCAGGTGTCCAGGTGGCAGACGCGCATCATGATGCAGCCGGAGACCACCAGCGGGGCGGTCGCGAAGCCGAACTCCTCGGCGCCGAGCAGCGCGGCGATGACGACGTCGCGGCCGGTCTTCAGCTGGCCGTCGGTCTGGACGACGATGCGGTCGCGCAGCCCGTTGAGCAGCAGGGTCTGCTGGGTCTCGGCGAGGCCGAGCTCCCAGGGGCCGCCGGCGTGCTTGAGGGAGGTGAGCGGCGAGGCGCCGGTGCCGCCGTCGTGGCCGGAGACCAGGACGACGTCGGCGTGGGCCTTGGAGACGCCCGCCGCGACCGTGCCGACGCCGACCTCGGAGACCAGCTTCACGTGGATGCGGGCCGCCGGGTTGGCGTTCTTGAGGTCGTGGATCAGCTGCGCCAGGTCCTCGATCGAGTAGATGTCGTGGTGCGGCGGCGGCGAGATCAGGCCGACGCCCGGGGTGGAGTGGCGGGTCCGGGCGACCCACGGGTAGACCTTGTGGCCGGGCAGCTGGCCGCCCTCGCCGGGCTTGGCGCCCTGGGCCATCTTGATCTGGATGTCGTCCGCGTTGACCAGGTACTCGGAGGTGACGCCGAACCGGCCGGAGGCGACCTGCTTGATCGCCGAGCGGCGCTCGGGGTCGTAGAGGCGCTCCGGGTCCTCGCCGCCCTCGCCGGTGTTGGACTTGCCGCCGAGGCGGTTCATCGCGATGGCGAGGGTCTCGTGCGCCTCCATCGAGATGGAGCCGTACGACATGGCGCCGGTGGAGAAGCGCTTGACGATCTCGGAGACCGGCTCGACCTCCTCGACCGGGATCGGCTCGCGGCCGAGGCCGTCCAGCCGGAACAGGCCGCGCAGCGTCATCAGGCGCTCGGACTGCTCGTTCACCCGGTCGGTGTACTGCTTGAAGATGTCGTACCGGCGGGTGCGGGTGGCGTGCTGGAGGCGGAAGACGGTGTCCGGGTCGAACAGGTGCGGCTCGCCCTCGCGGCGCCACTGGTACTCGCCGCCGATCTCCAGCGCGCGGTGCGCGGCCGGGATGCCGGAGGCCGGGTAGGCCTTGGCGTGCCGGGCGGCCGTCTCGCGGGCGATCTCCTCCAGGCCGATGCCGCCGAGCTTGGTGGTGGTGCCGGAGAAGTAGCCGTCGACCAGGTCCTGGGAGAGGCCGATGGCCTCGAAGACCTGGGCGCCGCGGTAGGAGGCGACGGTCGAGATGCCCATCTTGGACATGACCTTGAGCACGCCCTTGCCGAGCGCCTTGATCAGGTTCTTGATGGCCTTCTCGGCTTCGACGCCCTGGATGAAGACGCCCTGGGCGACCAGGTCCTCGACCGTCTCCATCGCCAGGTACGGGTTGACCGCCCCGGCGCCGTAGCCGATCAGCAGGGCGACGTGGTGCACCTCGCGGACGTCGCCGGCCTCGACCAGCAGCGACACCCGGGTGCGCTGCTTGGTGCGGATCAGGTGGTGGTGGACGGCGGAGGTGAGCAGCAGCGAGGGGATCGGCGCGTGCTCGGCGTCCGAGTGCCGGTCGGAGAGCACGATGATCCGGGCGCCGTCGGCGATCGCCGCGTCGGCCTCGGCGGCGATCTCGGCGAGCCGGGAGGCCAGGCCCTCGCCGCCGGTGGCGACCTTGTAGAGGCCGGAGAGGGTGACGGCCTTGAGGCCGGGCTGGTCGCCGTCGGCGTTGATGTGGACGAGCTTGGCCAGCTCGTCGTTGTCGATCACCGGGAAGGTGATGCCGACGGAGCGGCAGGAGGCGGCCTCGGCGGCCAGCAGGTTGCCCTCGGGGCCGAGGTTGGACAGCAGCGAGGTGACGAGCTCCTCGCGGATGGCGTCCAGCGGCGGGTTGGTGACCTGGGCGAAGAGCTGCACGAAGTAGTCGAACAGCAGGCGCGGCTTCTCGCTCAGCGCGGCGATCGGCGAGTCGGTGCCCATCGAGCCGAGCGCCTCGGCGCCGGTGCGGGCCATCGGCGCGAGGATGACCCGCAGCTCCTCCTCGGTGTAGCCGAAGGTCTGCTGGCGGCGGGTGACGGAGGCGTGGGTGTGGGCGATGTGCTCGCGCTCGGGGAGCGTGGCGAGCTGGATCTGCCCGCCGGCGACCCACTCCTCGTAGGGGTGCTCGGCGGCGAGGGCGGACTTGATCTCCTCGTCCTCGACGATCCGGCCCTCGGCGGTGTCCACCAGGAACATCCGGCCGGGCTGGAGGCGGCCCTTCTTGGCGATCCGCTCCTGCTCGATGTCGAGCACGCCGACTTCGGAGGAGAGGACGACCAGGCCGTCCTCGGTGATCCAGTACCGGGCCGGGCGCAGGCCGTTGCGGTCGAGCACGGCGCCGATCCGGGTGCCGTCGGTGAAGGTGACGCAGGCCGGGCCGTCCCAGGGCTCCATCAGGTTGGAGTGGTACTGGTAGAAGGCGCGGCGGGCGGGGCTCATGGTGGCGTGGTTCTCCCACGCCTCCGGGATCATCATCAGCACGGCGTGCGGCAGTGAGCGGCCGCCGAGGTGGAGCAGTTCCAGGACCTCGTCGAAGGAGGCGGAGTCGGAGTGGTCCGGGGTGCAGATCGGGAAGATCCGGCTGAGGCCCTGCCCGTTCGCGTTGTCCGGGATGAGGTCGGTGGCGAGCTGCGACTCCCGGGCCCGCATCCAGTTGCGGTTGCCCTTGACCGTGTTGATCTCGCCGTTGTGCGCGACGAAGCGGTACGGGTGGGCGAGCGGCCAGCTCGGGAAGGTGTTGGTGGAGAACCGCGAGTGCACCAGGCCGATCGCGGAGGCGTAGGTGCGGTCCGACAGGTCGGGGAAGAAGGGCTCCAGCTGGCCGGTGGTCAGCATGCCCTTGTAGACGATGGTGCGCGCGGACAGCGACGGGAAGTACACCCCGGCCTCGCGCTCGGCCCGCTTGCGGACCACGAAGGCGATCCGGTCCAGCTCGATGCCGGCCTTGCCGTCCTGCGCCAGGAAGAGCTGGCGGAAGCGCGGCATGACGCCGCGGGCGGTGGAGCCGAGCAGGTCGGGGGTGACCGGGACGTCGCGCCAGCCGAGGACGGTCGTCCCCTCCTCGGCCGCGATGCCCTCGATCCGGGCGACGGCGGCGGCGTCGGCCTCGTCCGCGTCGGGCAGGAAGGCGATGCCGACGGCGTAGGAGCCGGCCGCCGGGAGCTCGAAGGGGACGTTCCCGCGCAGGAAGGCGTCCGGGATCTGGGTCAGGATGCCCGCGCCGTCGCCGGAGTCCGGTTCGGCGCCGGTGGCGCCGCGGTGCTCCAGGTTGCGCAGCACGCTGAGCGCCTGCTCGACGATGGTGTGGTCGGCGATGCCGGTCAGCGTGGCGACGAAACCGACGCCACAGGCGTCGTGCTCGTTCCGCGGGTCGTACAGGCCCTGAGCAGCAGGTCGCGCATCCGGCACGAGCGCGTACGGCGGGCGGGCGGCGCCGGCCTGGGGCTCGTTGGCGGAGTGCATGGATGCAGACAGCATCGGCTCTCCCGTCGTCGTCTTTCGGCAAGTTGGTGCAAGGAGGGACGACGTTGGCCCTGATGCGATGGTGCGGTGTCGTGCGAGTTACATGATGCCCATGATCCCGGGTAACGGAAATGTCCCGTCCACATGGCGGGACGACGCGCAGGTCAGGGGGTGTGCGAGAGGACGCGCCACAGTGCGCGTCCCGACGATTGTGCCCAACCGTGCGCGCCCTGAAACAGGGGCGAAACCGGGCCGCCATGGAAGCCGATCATGGGCGCCTGCGAATCCATCCCGGGAGCCCGTCCGCGGATGCGAATCCGCGGCTCGGAGGCCCGAATGATGAGACACTGCCAGGCGCCACCGGGCGTCCATGTGTGAAACGTCACGCACTCGGCAGCATAGTCATGCACTCCCCCGGTCGGCCCGAGGGGGCCGGTCAGCCCAGGTGGCCGCCGATCAGCCACCCGAGCAGGTAGGTCACCCCGGCCGCCGCGCCGCCCAGCACCAGCTGCCGCAGCCCGCTGAACCACCAGCTGCGGGCCGTCACCCGGGCCACCACCGCGCCGCAGAGGAACAGCCCGGCCCCCGCCAGCAGCAGGGCGGGCAGCAGCGCCGTCGCCCCCAGCAGGTACGGCAGCAGGGGCAGCAGCGCACCGAGCGCGAAGCACAGGAACGAGGAGCCGGCCGCCACCAGCGGCGAGGGCAGGTCGGTCGGGTCGACGCCCAGCTCCTCGCGGGCGTGCACCTCCAGGGCCAGCTCCGGGTCCGCGGACAGCTGCCGGGCCACCTCGTGGGCCAGCTCCGGGTCCACCCCGCGCGAGACGTACAGCTGGGCCAGCTCGGCCAGCTCCCCGTGCGGGTTGCGGCTCAGCTCCAGCCGCTCGGCCTCGATCTCGGCCTGCACCAGCTCCCGCTGGGAGGCCACCGAGGTGTACTCCCCCGCCGCCATCGAGCAGGCGCCGGCCGCCAGGCCCGCCAGCCCGGTCAGGATCACCGTCCCGTTGGACGCCGCGCCGCCGACCACGCCGGTCATCAGCGCGAAGTTGGACACCAGTCCGTCCACCGCGCCGAACACGGCCGGACGCAGCCAGCCGCCGTTGACGTCCCGGTGGTGGTCGGCCGCGGGTATCCGGGGCTGCTGCCCGGCGTCGGCCTCCACAGCGATCGCACTCATCGTCTCTTCCCCTCCGTCGTCGTTCGTCAGCCCTGAACGTAGCCCGTCTGACCTGGGCATTTCCAGCAAAGTAAGGCTGTCCGAACACCACTGAGGCCACCCTTCGCAGCACGCGCGAAGGGTGGCCTCAGTCAGGGGAAAGCCCCAGGTCAGATCGGGTTCTTGGCGTCCTTGCCGGCCGTCTCGGCAGCCGCCTCGCCGTCCGCCGGCTCGGCCTGCTTGGTCAGCACGGGTTTGCCCGCGGGCTTCTCCCCGGCCTTCTTACCGCCGTTTTCGGCCTTCCCGGCGCCGTCGGCCTCGCCGGCCCCGCCGCTCGGCTCGCCGGACTCCGCGTCCTGCGCCGGGTGCGCGGCCGGGTCGATGCTCGCCGGGTCCTCCCGCCCGGGCAGCTTCTTCCCGACGAGCACGAAGTACGCCACCGCGCCCAGGAACACCGCGATGGACACCCAGTCGTTCAGCCGCAGGCCGAAGTAGACGTGCGCGTCGTCGATCCGCAGCCACTCGATCCAGAACCGGCCCACCGTGTACGCGGCCACGTACAGCGCGAACACCCGGCCGTGGCCCAGTGTGAACCGGCGATCCGCCCAGATCACCAGCAGCGCGACACCCACGCACCAGAGCGACTCGTACAGGAAGGTCGGGTGGTAGACGCCCTTCACGACCTCGCCGTTGGCCAGCGTCTTGTCGATCTCCAGGCCCCAGGGCAGGGTCGTCGAGCGGCCGTACAGCTCCTGGTTGAAGTAGTTGCCCCAGCGGCCCAGCGCCTGCGCGAGCGCGATGCCCGGCGCGATGGCGTCGGCGTACGCGGGCAGCGGCACGCCCCGGCGGCGGGCGCCGATCCAGGCGCCGACCGCGCCCAGCGCGACCGCGCCCCAGATGCCGAGGCCGCCCTCCCAGATCTTGAGGGCGTCCCAGGGGTTCTTCCCCTCGGCGAAGTACAGTCGGCCACCGTCGGTGATCACGTGGTACAGGCGTCCGCCGACCAGGCCGAACGGCACGGCCCACACCGCGATGTCGCCGACGGTGTGCTTGGCACCGCCCCGGGCGACCCAGCGCTTGCTGCCGAGCCAGACGGCCACGACGACACCGAGGATGATGCAGAAGGCGTAGGCGCGCAGCGGGATCGGTCCGAGGTACAGGACGCCCCGCGACGGGCTGGGAATGTAGGCGATATCCATGGCAGTTCCGACGCTACAGGGTCCGGCGGCCCGCTCGGACACGCTTGATGTCACAGAAACCGAACAACGGGCGGCGCCGCCCCCTCCGGACGGGGAGGGGGCGGCACGGCGGGACGGGCTCAGCCGGCCGCCGGCGACGGGTTGTTGGCCTCCGAAGCGGTGCTGGTCGGCGCCGGGGTCTGCCCGTGCGAGCCGGCCGTGCCCAGCTGCTTGCCCTCGTTCGCGGCGTCCACCCACTTCACCAGGTTGGCCGGGGTGATCTCGTCGCTGCCGTTCTTCGGGTAGATCGGCTGGCCGTTGAGCAGCACCGTCGGGGTGGACTTGAAGCTGGACTTGTCGAAGTCCTGCTGCACCGCGGACACCCACCCGCCGAACTTGTTGTCCTTGACGCAGGACTGGAACGCGGGCGTGTCCAGGCCGTTGACCTGCTTGGCCAGGCCGAGCAGCACGTTCTTGTCGCCGAAGGCGTCGTTGGTCTCGTCCGGCTGGTTGCGGTACAGCACGTCGTGGAAGTCCCGGAAGTGCCCGGCGTCCTGGGCGCAGCCCAGCGCGTTGGCGCCGCTCCTGGAGCCCTTGCCGGGGACGGCCCGGTCGATGAACGACACGATGTGGTAGTTCGTGTAGATCTTGCCGGCGTCCTCCAGCTGGTCGATCGTCGCCGAGAACTCGCGCTCGAAGGTGCCGCAGGCGGGGCAGCGCGGGTCCTCGTAGACGGTGAGGACGGAGGGCGCGTTCCCGGCGCCGACGGGGATGACCAGGTTCTTGTCCCCGATCGTTCCGGCCGGGGCGGCGGTGGGTGTCTCCGGCTTGGAGCGCTGGTTCTGCACCACGACGCCGACGATCACCGCGGCGGCGATCACCGCGAGCACGGAACCGCCCACGATCAGCTTCTTCTTGCGCTTGGCGGAGGCCTCGTCGGCCGCCCGCTGCTCCAGCATCCGCTCGCGGGCGGTGCGCTTGCCTTCTCGGTTCTTGTCGCTCATTGCCTTGACATCCACGGTCGGGGGGCCTTCGTCGGGTGCAGGAATGTGGGGGGGGTGCGGGGGTGCGGGGGTGCGGGGGTGCGGGGGTGCGGGGGTGCGGGGGTGCAGGACTGCGGGGGTCCGGGTGCGGGACTGCGGGGGTGCGGGGGTACGGAGGTCAGCTCGCCAGCCAGCCGTCCACCGACAGCCGGGTGCGGGGCCGCCACAGCAGGAAGCCGGCCAGCAGCAGGAACCCGGTGTCGCGCAGGATCTCCTGGAGGTACTCCGTCTGCGAGGCGTCGACGTGACCGCCGCCGCCGAAGCACCCGCAGTCGATCGAGATGCCGCGCGCCCAGGCGGAGGCGATCCCGGCGATGAAGACGAGCAGCAGCAGCGCGGAGACCCCGGCCACCAGCCGGACGCCGAGGCCCACCACCAGCAGCAGGGCCAGCGCCAGCTCCAGGAACGGCAGGCCGTAGCCGATCGGCTTGACCAGGCCCTCCGGCAGGATCTCGTAGGCCCGGACGGCCTGCGCGGCCTCCGCCGGGTCGGAGACCTTCGCCAGCCCGGCCCACCCCCAGACCACCGCGAGGCCGAGCCGGACGACCGTGCCGAGCCACTCACTCCGGGCCGACACCGGACGCCCCGCCGGCGGCGCGGGCGCGGAGCCACCGGGCTGCGCGGTCATCAGGGGGCCCTCCTCGGGAAACTCGTTCACTCCCTGATGAACCGCCAGGGCCGAGGAGTGGTTCCTCCGGATTCAGGAATTAAGCCGGATGAGTGACGTTCTGTCCGAATGGGCCGAACATTCGTTCATCAGTGGCACCCCGCCGGCCACCCCGCCTCGAACAGGTCGGGGTGCCGGGCCGCCTCCGCGCACGCCACCGCCTCCCGCTCGGCCCGCTCGGCCCCCCGCTTGGCCAGCGCCTGCCCCACCTCGACGTGCACTCCGACCGCACAACCGAGCACCAGGACGGCCGCCACCGCCCGGAGCAGGACGGCCCGCTGGAGACCCCGCACCGGCTCACCCCTTCCGCTCGCCCCGCAACCGTTCGTGCACTCCTCCCCTCCACTCAACGTCCGTCAACCCCGGCTGTTGCGTGTCCCCACCCCTTGTTCACTCGTTCGGGTCCGCGTCCCCGGTCGGAGCGCACGACGAAGCCGCGCGCCCGCACCCGCGCCCACCGGGAGACCGGCGACGCCCCCGGGAAGCCCGACGGCCCCCCGCTCCGCGAGGAGTGGGGGGCCGCCGGTCCGGCGTTCCTGCCGCGCGTCAGCGCCTGCGCACGCCCGCGGCCAGCTCCCCGGCCAGGGCCCGCACGGCGTCCAGCGCCGCCGCCTCGTCCTGGCCCGCCGCCAGGATCCGCTTCACGAACGCCGATCCGACGATGACCCCGTCCGCGAACCGGGCGACCTCCGCCGCCTGCACCGCGTCCGAGACCCCGAGCCCGACGCAGACCGGGAGGTCCGTGGTCGCCCTGGTCCGGGCGACCAGGTCCTCGGCCATCGACCCGACGGCCGACCGCGTCCCGGTCACGCCCATCACCGCGGCCGCGTACACGAAGCCGCTGCCCGCCGCGGTGACCTCCGCCAGCCGCGCGTCCTTGCTGCTGGGGGCGACCACGAACACGGTGTCCAGCCCGTGCTCGTCCGCCGCCTTGCGCCACTCCTCGGACTCCTCCACCGGGAGGTCCGGCAGGATGCAGCCGGCCCCGCCGGCGGCCGCGAGGTCCGCGGCGAACCGCGCCACGCCGTAGCGGTCCACCGGGTTCCAGTACGTCATCACGAGCACCGCGGCCGAGGGGTGCGCCGAGGCGACCTCCTGGACGGTCCGCAGCACGTCCTTGATCCGCACACCGCCCCGCAGCGCGATGTCGTCGGCGGTCTGGATGACCGCGCCGTCCAGCACCGGGTCGGAGTGCGGCAGCCCGACCTCGACCACGTCGCAGCCGCCCTCGATCAGCGCCTTGACCGCGCCGATGCCGCCGTCCACGGTCGGGAACCCGGCGGGCAGGTACCCGATCAGCGCGGCCCGGTCCTCCGCCTTGGCGGCCGCCAGAACACTGCTCAGCTTGGAAGCCATGATCACTTACCCCCCTCGGCGGAGCCGGCCGCCCCGGCGGACCCGGCACCCGGCTCGTCGTACAGGCCGAAGTACTCGGCCGCGGTGTGCATGTCCTTGTCCCCGCGTCCCGACAGCGAGACCAGGATCGTCGCCTCCGGCCCGAGCTCGCGCCCCAGCTCCAGCGCCCCGGCGAGCGCGTGGGCGCTCTCGATGGCCGGGATGATCCCCTCGGTGCGGGACAGCAGCCGCAGCGCCTGCATCGCGGCGTCGTCGGTGACCGGCCGGTACTCCGCCCGCCCGGTGTCCTTCAGCCAGGCGTGCTCCGGCCCGACCCCCGGGTAGTCCAGACCCGCCGAGATCGAGTGCGACTCGATGGTCTGCCCGTCCTCGTCCTGGAGGACGTACGTCCGGGAGCCGTGCAGCACGCCCGGGTCCCCCTTGGTGAGGGTGGCCGCGTGCCGGGGCGTCTCGGCCCCCTCGCCCGCCGCCTCGCAGCCGACCAGGCGCACCCCGGCGTCCGGGATGAACTCGTGGAAGATGCCCATCGCGTTGGAGCCGCCGCCGACGCAGGCCACGACCGCGTCGGGCAGCCTGCCGGTCCGCTCGAGCACCTGCTCGCGCGCCTCGACACCGATGATCCGGTGGAAGTCCCGGACCATCATCGGGAACGGGTGCGGCCCGGCGACGGTGCCGAACAGGTAGTGGGTGGAGTCGACGTTGGCGACCCAGTCCCGGAACGCCTCGTTGATGGCGTCCTTGAGCGTCCGGCTGCCGGACTTGACGGCCACCACCTCGGCGCCGAGCATCCGCATCCGGGCGACGTTGAGCGCCTGGCGCTGGGTGTCGACCTCGCCCATGTAGATGGTGCAGTCGAAGCCGAACAGCGCGCAGGCGGTCGCGGTGGCCACGCCGTGCTGGCCGGCACCGGTCTCGGCGATGATCCGGGTCTTGCCCATCCGCTTGGTGAGCAGCGCCTGGCCCAGCACGTTGTTGATCTTGTGCGAGCCGGTGTGGTTGAGGTCCTCGCGCTTGAGCAGGATGCGCGCGCCGCCCGCCTCGGCGGAGAAGCGGTGGACGTCGGTCAGCGGGCTCGGGCGCCCGGTGTAGTCCTTGAGCAGCGCGTCGAGCTCGGCGGCGAAGGCCGGGTCGGTCTTGGCCTTCTCGTACTCCTCGGCGACCTGCTCGACCGCGGCGACCAGCGCCTCGGGGATGAAGCGGCCGCCGTACGCGCCGAAGTAGCCGCGGGCGTCCGGCACCTGGGCACCGGGCAGGTAGTCCTTCTCGGACATGGTGGATTCCCTTGAACGGAGAGGAACGACGATGACGTCTTCCCGGCCGGGCTCCGACTGGTCGGTCGGAGTCAGCCGGACGTCACGCGCCATCGCCGTCCCGGCACCTGCCCGGGCTCGCACCCGATGACGTAGCGCACCCGACGCCCCAGCACCCGGCGTGCGGGTGCGCGGCAGCCGCGCGGGCGGCAGCCGGGGGCGAGTCGGGCGGCGATCTTCATCGGGTGGTGTCAGTCCTTGTGCCGGACGGCGGGGTGGGCCCCGGCGGCGACCAGGTCGGCGACCGCGGCGCGCGGGTCCTTGCCGGTCACCAGGGTCTCGCCGACCAGCACCGCGTCGGCGCCCAGGTTGGCGTAGTTGATCACGTCCAGCGGGCCGCGCACACCCGACTCGGCGATCTTGACGATGCCGTCCGGGATGGCGTGGGCCACGTTCTCGAAGGTGTTGCGGTCCACTTCGAGGGTCTTGAGGTTACGGGCGTTGACGCCGATGATCCGGGCGCCGGCGTCCACCGCGCGCTTGATCTCCTCCTCGTCGTGCACCTCGACCAGCGGGGTGAGGCCGATCGACTCGGCGCGCTCGATCAGCGACACCAGGGCCGACTGGTCGAGGGCCGCGACGATCAGCAGCGCGAGGTCGGCGCCGTGCGCACGGGCCTCCCACAGCTGGTACGCGGTGACGATGAAGTCCTTGCGCAGCAGCGGGGTGTCCACCGCGGCGCGGACGGCGTCCAGGTCGGCCAGCGACCCGCCGAAGCGGCGCTGCTCGGTCAGCACGCTGATCGCGGCGGCGCCACCCGCCGCGTAGTCGACCGCCAGGGCGGCCGGGTCGGCGATCGAGGCCAGGGCGCCCTTCGACGGGCTGGAGCGCTTCACCTCGCAGATCACCCGGACCCCGTCGCCCTTGAGGGCGGCGACGCCGTCCTTGGCCTCCGGTGCCCTGGCGGCGAGCTCCTTGAGCTCGTCCAGGGAGACCCGGGCCTGCCGCTCGGCGAGGTCCTCGCGGACCCCTTCGATGATCGAGTCGAGCACACTCACTCAGGAGCCCCCATCTTTTCTGCCAGTTGGCCGGCGTGAGCCGGCGGGCGACAGCCCACCGGCTCTTCGATGGTATCGGCACCCGGGGGCGGGGGGCGCATCGGTTCGAACCGCGTCTCGCGGACCGGACTCCCGCTCCGACGGCTCCCAGCTGCGGCTTCTCCGGGCCGCACCGGTTTTCGGACGTCCCGCGCACCGGTTTCGGACGGTCTTCGGGCCGACCGCGGACACGTGGCCGGATCAGACCAGCGGCGGTGCCAGCCCCGCGCCGACCGGCGAGTTCCGCACCACGGTGAACACCAGCACCAGCAGGGCGATCAGCGCCCAGCGCCGGGCCCCGACGGTGATCCTGGGCGGCGGCCCACCGGTCAGCGCGGCCCAGCTCCAGCGCAGCCAGAGCACCCCCAGCACGCCGAACAGCAGCACGGCGACGGCGTTGTCGTGCAGGGCGCCGGTGAGGTCCCCGTGGGCCAGCGCGTGGACGCAGCGCAACCCCCCGCAGCCCGGGCACCACCAGCCGGTGGCGGTCAGGAACGGGCACTCGGGGTAGTGCCCGGGGGCGTTCGGATCCACCACGGCGACGTACGCGGTGGGGACGGCCACCGCCGCCAGCGCGGCCAGCGGCGGGCCCAGCCGGCGCAGCACGGGCGGCGGGGCGGAGGTGGCGGAAGCGGTCGGCGCGGCGTTCACGCCCCGATTCTGCCCGGGTCGGGCCCGGACACGACGGAACGGCGGGCGCGGCGCGCCCGCCGTTCCGATGTACGACAAACGTGTGGTGCGACGAGCGAATCGTCAGGCGGTGACGGCGGCGCGGGCCTCGCGGGCCGCGATCTGCTCCTCGCGCGTCTTGTAGACGTTGGTGCTCGCCTGCTTGCCCATGCCCGCGGCGGACATGATCATGCCGACCACGCCGCCCGCCACGATGATCGCCGCACCGACGATGGTGAGCAGCACCGACGGAAGGATCATCGCGACGCCCGCGACGCCGAAGCCGACGAAGGAGATGATGACGCCGGTCCAGGCGGCGGGGGTGTGGCCGTGTGCTGCTGCTGCCATCTGAGTGGTGCTCCTTGGCTCTCGGGGCCCGGCCGGGCCTGCGGGGCCGCCGGCGGGTTGACGGGTTCCATTGTGCCGGGCCACACACCGGCGGCCCAAAGCGGGTGGTGGGTCTATCGCGTCACATGCGCGCCGCTCACACCGCGGTCGGGTCCTCGCCGCGGTCCAGCGCCTTCCACAGGTCACCCGGCGTCTCCGTCTTCGCCGGAGTCCGGCGGGTCGGCGCCTCGTAGCGGCTGCCCATGGCCGGCCAGCTCCGGCCGTAGCGCAGGGTGAGCAGTCCGGCCAGCGCCAGCAGGGCCCCGCCGACCAGCGCGACCCAGGGCCAGGCGGTGTGCGAGACCTCGGTCGCCGCCGAACCGGTCAGCGCCAGCTTGCGGGCCGCCTCCGCGTCCAGTGCGGCGGTGTCGCCCGACCCGGCCACCGAGGCGGCGGCCGCGCCGAGCCCGGCCAGCAGGGTCAGCGCGCCGACCGCCAGCCGGCCGACGCCGCGCACCGCGAACACCGCGACCGCCGCGGCGAGGCCCACCAGGGCCAGCCCGCCGGGCAGTTCGGAGATCTTGCCGCCGGTGACGGACACGTCCAGGGTGCCCGCCCGCCCCTCGGCCCAGGTCCGCCCGACCGCGGTCAGCACCAGCACGGCGCTCAGCACGGTCAGCAGCAGCATCACGCCGAGGGTGCGGCGGCCGGAGGTGGCGGGGGCGGGGGTCTGCTCAGCGGTCACCCGTCCACTATCCCCCGGCCGACGCCCGGGTCCGCACCCGGGGTGGGGGCCGGGGCCCCGGGCGGGGCGGGCGGCGCGGTCGCGGACCGGGCGGGGAAGTCGTCCGTCCGCAGCACCACCGTGCGGCCGCCCAGCGGCAGGAACAGGTCGTTGCCGAACGGCACCCGCTCGGCCTCCCGGTACACCCCCTCGGGGGACGGCGCGGTGTGCACCGTGCAGACCGCCGCCGCCGGATCGACCACCACGTACAGCGGCACGCCACCGCGCGCGTACGCCCTCGACGTCTCCCCCAGGCCCGGCCGGGCCACCTCCAGCACCGCCTCCACCCCGGCCGCGCCGAACCGGCCCCGGCCGCCCCGCGCCGCGTCCGGGGCCAGCACGGCCAGGTCCGGGGCGAGCACGGCCGGTTCCGGGGCGTCCCGCCCGTCCTGCTCCTGCCGTTGCTCCCGCCGTCGCGGGGCGGGGCCGCCGGGCGGCGCCGGGAAGTCGATCGCCACCCCGGACAGCACCCGGCCGTGACCGGCGGGCTGCTCGCCGAGCTGCCCGGCGGCGCCGAGCACGACCGCCCAGCGCAGTTCGTCGTACGGCACCTCGGGCATCCCGGCCGCCTCCTCGCGCGCTCCGGCAGTCACGACGCCGGTACGTACGGCCGCTGCGACCACCGCGGGCGCTACGACAGTTCCGGCGTCCGCAGCGTATTGGCGGTGGCGACGGCCCGCAGCACGGCGGCCGCCTTGTTGCGGCACTCGGTGTCCTCGCCGTGCGGGTCCGAGTCGGCGACCACGCCCGCGCCGGCCTGCACGTACGCGGTGCCGTCGCGCAGCACCGCGGTACGGATCGCGATCGCGGTGTCCGAGTCCCCGGCGAAGTCCAGATAGCCGACGCAACCCCCGTACAGACCGCGGCGGGTCGGCTCCAGCTCCTCGATGATCCGCATCGCCCGCGGCTTGGGCGCGCCCGACAGGGTGCCGGCCGGGAAGCAGGCCGTCAGCACGTCGAAGGCGGTGCGGCCCGGGGCGACCGTGCCGGTCACCGTCGACACGATGTGCATCACGTGGCTGTACCGCTCGATCTGCATGAAGTCGACCACCTCGACGCTGCCCGGCTCGCAGACCCGGCCCAGGTCGTTGCGGCCGAGGTCCACCAGCATCAGGTGCTCGGCCCGCTCCTTGGGGTCGGCGAGCAGCTCCGCGGCCAGCTCCGCGTCCTCGTGCGGGGTGGCGCCGCGGTGCCGGGTGCCGGCGATCGGATGCAGCATCGCCTCGCCGTCGGTGACCTTGACCAGCGCCTCCGGGCTGGAACCGACCACGTCGAAGCCGCCCTCGGCCCCGCCGTCCGGCCCGGGGAAGCGGAACAGGTACATGTACGGGCTGGGGTTGGTGGTGCGCAGCACCCGGTAGACGTCCAGCGCGGAGGCCGGGCAGGGCGCCTCGAAGCGCTGCGAGGGCACCACCTGGAAGGCCTCGCCGGCCCGGATCCGCTCCTTGATCACCTCGACCGCGGCCCGGTACGGCTCGCCGCCGAACGGCGAGCGCACCTCGCCCGGGCCGGCCGGGGTGAAGGTCGCCAGGCCCGGGTCGACCGGCTTGAACAGCTCGGCCTCCATCGCGTCCAGCCGCGCCACCGCGTCCGCCCAGGCCTCGTCGACACCGCTGGCCAGGTCGTTGTGGTTGACGGCGTTGGCGATCAGCAGCACCGTGCCGTCGGCGTGGTCCAGCACCGCGAGGTCCGTGGCGAACAGCATCGTCAGCTCGGGCAGGCCCAGGTCGTCCGGGTTCAGGTCGGGCAGCTTCTCCAGCCGGCGGACGATGTCGTAGCCGAGGTAGCCGACCAGGCCGCCGGTGAGCGGAGGCAGGCCGTCGTCCTCCAGCCGCGGGGTGTGCAGCGCCTGCAGCGTGGCGCGCAGCACCTCCAGCGGGTCGCCCTCCGTGGGGATGCCCACCGGCGGGGTGCCGAGCCAGCGGGCGCCGCCGTCCGGGCCGACGGTCAGCGAAGCGGCGCTGCGCACCCCGACGAAGGAGTAGCGCGACCAGCTGCGGCCCTGCTCGGCGGACTCCAGCAGGAAGGTGCCGGGCCGCTCCTCCGCGAGGCTGCGGTAGAGGCCGATCGGGGTGAGGCCGTCCGCGAGGAGCCTGCGGGTGACCGGAATGACCCGGGTGTCGACGGCGAGCTTGCGGAAGGCTTCGAGATCCATGACGGGCGGCACCTTCTGGAGTTGTGGACGGGAGGGGTCAGGACAGCGGGAGCACGTCGGCGTCGAAGCAGGTGCGGTCGCCGGTGTGGCAGGCCGCGCCGCTCTGGTCGACCCTGACCAGCAGGGTGTCGCCGTCGCAGTCCAGGGCCACCGACTTGACCGCCTGGACGTGACCCGAGGTGTCGCCCTTCACCCAGTACTCACGGCGGCTGCGGCTCCAGTAGGTGCAGCGGCCCGTGGTGAGGGTGCGGTGCAACGCCTCGTCGTCCATCCAGCCGAGCATCAGCACCTCGCCGGTGTCGTACTGCTGGGCGATGGCCGGGACCAGCCCGTCCTCGGTGCGCTTGAGCCGGGCGGCGATCTCGGGGGCGAGGGCGGTGCTGCCGGGAGCGGCGGGTGTGGTGGACATGCGCCCATTGTGTCAGCCCACCCCGCCACCCCGGCAGCACCCGCCCCACCACCCCCACCCGGCCCGGCACTCCCCACGTGCGGGCCCCGGCCGGGAACCCGAAGTCCGGCGCCGCCCCTCCGCGGGCCGGGGGCGGCGTCGGAGAGCTCCGACGACGAGACCCGCTACGGGCGCAGCTGCGCGGTGAGTTTGGGGCCGCCCTGCTTGTTGCTGGCGGCGAGGGTGCAGGTGTAGTCGCGCCAGCCCTGCTGGTAGTTGGCCATGGCGGGGCCGAACTGGCGGCCGTAGTAGGTCTTCCCGTCGCCCTGGCGGGCCTTGGCGGCGGCCTCGGCCTCCTTGCAGCCGTTCAGCATGGCGAGGGCGACCTGCATCTCGCCGGTCAGGCCGTCCGCGAGCTTGAGGTCGGCGATCACCTCGCCGTCGTGGTCGCCGGTGCAGGGCCGCTCCTCGGGCTTGGTGATCACCGGGCTCAGCTGCGGGTGGTCGAAGCAGGCGCCGACCGGGAAAAAGGCGTACGGCGGCTGCGGCGTGGGCGTAGGGGTGGGTGTCGGCGTCGGGGTGGCCGTGGGAGTGGGCGGGGGCGGAGGCGGCGCCGCGGCCGGCTTCTTGTCGTCCGGCCAGAGCACCGCGGTGGCCACCACCGCGAGCAGGACGACCAGCACGGCGGCGACGGTGAGGACCAGGCCGCGGGACGGGCGGGAGCCGGCTGCGGGCGGCGGCTGCTCGGAGGTCATGGCCAAGAGGATGGCCCACCAGCCCCCTCCCCGACAGCCACTTGCCCGAACTCGCCCCGCACGGGCCGCCACCCGCACCTGCGGCATCGCCGCGGGGCACGGCCCCGGCAGACCAGAAGCTCTTCAGATGGGCGGGATTTCGGTGTGGGCTCTCGGCAGGCGGAGAGCCCACACCGCGGTCAGTCCCGCCATGAATCAAGCATGAATCAAGGGAGACGCTCGGGCCGTCGCCGAGGTAGCCGATAGAGGTCTCGTTCATCGACGACCTGGAGGGGTTCGGCGCCGATGCCCTCCCCGAGTGCAGCGACGACAACCCGTGCCGACAGGACACCTCCCCGAAGGCCGACGGCCCTGCCGCTTCGCGCAGGCCCAGGCCCGGATGTGGGCCGACATCGCCGGAGCGGATCCGGACCCGTGGACTGCCGGGCTGAACCAGGCAGCCCAGCGGCGGGCGTCCTTCCGGCGGCGTTGAATCCGCCGCCTGGCACGGAGGTCCGGGGCGCCACCGCCCACGAACCGGCGACGCCGGGCCATCGGTCGAGGCCCGCACGGGAGGAAACGGCCGAGCAGGGCGGGCCCCGGGCCCGGCTGAGCGCCTAGGGCGTGTCTGACAATTGGCGTCGGATCAGCGTGCGGCGTTGGGGTGCGTGCATCGTAAGGCGGAGGAGGGAGCCACTGCGGTGGGGGCACCTCCCGGCCGGAGGCTGGGGGCCATTGGCGACCGACGACAACGCGGCGAGGTGCGTGCCCCGGCGTCGCACGCCCGGCGGGAATTGTCAGACACGCCCTAGGCTGACGGCATGTCGAACCACGCGCTCGCCGAACGTCACCGGCTCGCCCAGCTCCTCGCCGCCGCCGGGCCGGACGCCCCCACGCTCTGCGCCGGGTGGACCACCCGGGACCTCGCCGCCCATCTGGTGATCCGTGAGCGCCGGCCCGACGCCGCGGCCGGCATCCGGGTCGGCGCGCTGGCCGGGTGGACGCAGCGGGTGCAGGACGGCTACGCGGAGCGGCCGTACGAGGAGTTGGTGCGGCTGTTCCGCGGCGGCCCGCCGGTGTACTCCCCGTTCGCCCTGCCGGGGGCCGACGAGGCGGCGAACACCGTCGAGTACTACGTGCACGCCGAGGACGTCCTGCGCGCGGCCGGGGACTGGACGCCGCAGCCGGTCCCGCCGGGCCGCGCCGAGGCCCTCTGGCGCCGTCTGCCCCTCATCGCCCGCATGGAGGCCGGCCGCCGCTCCCCCGTGCGGCTGGCCCTCACCCACCCGGACGGCCGTTCCCTCACCGTCGGCCCCGCCGGCTCCCCCACCGTCCGCCTCACCGGCGAGCCCGCCGAGCTGGTCCTGTTCGTCTACGGCCGGGGGGAGCGGACGGCCCTCACCGTCGACGGCGACCCGGACGCCGTGGAGGCCCTGCGGCACGTCCTGCCGCTGCCCGCGAAGTAGAGGGCCCCGGGGGGTCGGGACGGGCACCGTGGTGTGCCTGATCGGCCAGGGAGGACTGCCCGTTGGCTGCTGGTGCCACCTACGGCTGACTGCTATCAGGGAGGTGTCAGGTCATTTCCGTACGGGAGGGGGGGCCATGCACGCCCACGGCGAGTCGAAGGATCGGGCAGAGAGCAGAGAGGCCGAGAGCGGCCACTCGTCGGCCGGCAGGTTGGCGGCACGTGGCACGACACCCCTGCCGCCGCTGTCAGCACTACAGCGCAGCGTCGGCAATGCCGCGGTCGGCCGGATGCTCCACGAGGCCCGCGACCACACGGCGGGCGGCGCCGCGGTCCAACGCATGTCCAAGGTGCCCAAGAAGGCCCCCAAGAAGGCGTCGCGCAGGCGTAAGGCGTCCACGAACGCATCGAATGCATCGAGTGCGCCCAAGAAGCCCAGGACGCCATCGGCCGCGGCCCTGAGGAACCAGGCGTTCGCCGAGGCGGTGAAGACCAAGCTCAAAGCGGCGGGATGGGTGGCTGAGGGATCGCACGAGGTGTGGTCGAGAATGACGTTCCACCGGGTATCCGGAGTCGACGCGACCGAGAAGGACTACCAGTCCGGAACCGCGGCGTACAAGGCCAATCCCGCGAACGCCATCGCTCGCGCGCCTTTCGACGACAAGCGCGACAAGCAGGCCATGCGTTGGATATCGACTGCGGTGATGGAGTACCTGAAGCTCCTCGGCAAACCGCCGATCGAGATCCAGGCCGCCGTCCACGACGGCACCCTCTACCTCTCCGCGAACAACAACGCGGCACTGGCCACTCTGGAGTCGCAGGCGGCGGGAAAAACCGGCGAGGTGTTCCTGACCGAGGTGATCGGAAAGGTCCGCGAGATCCCCGGATTCGGGGGCAGGGGTGACGACGACAGGCTCGCCCGGCACACCAGGAAGGCGCACACCCGGCTGACCGGTGCCGCCGGAACCGAGGCCGGACCCGAGACTGAGGCAGAAGCCGAGACCGCGACCACGAGGGACTACGCGGGGGACTACCGGAACGTCATCAATGCGCTGAAGAACCCGGTGACCGTGGTCACCGCGGGGGAGGACGGCTTCCACGCCGAACGCAGGATCGTCGGCCACCTCACCGCAGCGGCCGAGAAGAGGGCCGAGGAGGAGGCCCAGGCGGCAGGCCTGCCTCACGAGCCTGGGTCCGTCCCGCAGGTCGTCCCGGAGAGCCTGGCGGGAACGAAGCGTCCGTGCGTGTCCTGCTACATCAAGCTGTTCCAGGGGCAGGAAGGTGTCCGCCCTGGTCCGCATTGGATGTCCCGGGCCGCCAATATGGAAATGCCCGGATACGCGCTCCAGGACGCCGCCGGCTTCGCCGATTACCTGGTCGAGCGGATCTCGAACACCTACGCCACGCTGGTGTGGCAGTGCGACGAGAAGGTCCACGACACCAAGGTCACGACCGACTACGGAACGGATTCCGACTCCGACCACGAGGGCTACGATTCCGACATCTCGATGGATTGACGGAGCCGCGCCCGTGATGCCGGTTCCGTCCGGCGGGCCGCCTCCCGGCTGCGGATGCCGGTGCCCGGGTGCAGACTCGCAGGTGGCCGGGGAGCGGGCGGGCGCGCGCCCGACGGAACCGCCCCGGCCCCTCCAGGCCGGCCATGCCCCGTCGAAGGAGCCCTCGCCATGATCACCACCGACTTCCCCCTCGGCTCGCCCTGCTGGATCGACCTGGGCAGCCCGGACATCCCCGCCACTGCCGGGTTCTACCGCCAGGTGTTCGGCTGGACCTTCCTGGAGATCCCCGACGCGATGGGCTACGGCTTCGTCCAGCTGGACGGGAGGACCGTCGGCGCGATCGGCCCGCTCCAGGAGGGTGACCGCTCCTCCTGGACGACGTACTTCCGCACCGCCGACGCGGACGCCGCCGTGAACGCCGTCCAGCAGGCCGGCGGCAAGGTCCTGGTCGGGCCGATGGAGGTGATGCGGGAGGGCCGGCTGGCGCAGTTCTCGGACCCGCAGGGGGCCCGGTTCGCTGTCTGGGAGGCGGGCGACACCAAGGGCCTGGACGCCGTGTCCGAGGAGGCCGCCCTGGTCTGGGCCGAGCTGCACGCCTCCGACCAGGACGGCGCCTTCGCGTTCTACCGGGCGCTGTTCGGCTGGCGGGTGCAGAACTTCGAGCCGTCGCCGGGCATGAGCTACCGGGTGGTCTCCACCGCCGAGGGCGACCAGGAGGCCACCGGCTTCGGCGGCATCGCCCCGACCATGTCCCCGGAACAGCCGTCCGCCTGGACGCCGTACTTCGCGGCCGAGGACGTGGACGCGCGGGTGGCGAAGGCGACGGCGGCGGGCGGCTCGGTGCTGATGCCGGCCTCGGACGTGCGGAACGTCGGCCGGCTCGCCTGGCTGGCGGATCCGAACGGCGCCCCGTTCGCGCTGATCCACGGCGATCCGAACCAGGCCTGACCGGACGCGGCAGGGCCCGCCGTCCGGAGTCGGACGACGGGCCCTCGAACCGTACGGGACGGCTACCGCACCGGGTGCCCGGCCTCCCGCAGCGCGTCCTTGACCTCGCCGATCCGCAGGTCCCCGAAGTGGAACACGCTGGCGGCGAGCACCGCGTCCGCGCCCGCGTCGACGGCCGGCGCGAAGTCGGCGAGCTTGCCCGCGCCGCCGGAGGCGATCACCGGCACCGAGACGGCCTTGCGCACGGCCCGGATCATGTCGAGGTCGTAGCCGTCCTTGGTGCCGTCCGCGTCCATCGAGTTGAGCAGGATCTCGCCCGCGCCCAACTCGGCCGCGCGGCCCGCCCATTCGACGGCGTCCAGCCCGGTGCCCTGGCGTCCGCCGTGCGTGGTGACCTCGAAGCCGGACGGCGTCTGCGTCCCCTCGGGGCAGCGCCGGGCGTCCACCGAGAGCACCAGCACCTGCCGCCCGAACCGCTGGGCGATCTCGCGGATCAGCTCCGGCCGGGCGATGGCCGCGGTGTTGACGCCGACCTTGTCGGCGCCGGCCCGCAGCAGCTTGTCGACGTCGTCGACGGCACGGATGCCGCCGCCGACCGTCAGCGGGATGAAGACCTGCTCGGCGGTGCGGCGGACCACGTCGTAGGTGGTCTCGCGGTCGCCGGAGGAGGCGGTGATGTCGAGGAAGGTCAGCTCGTCGGCCCCCTCGGCGTCGTAGAGCTTGGCCATCTCGACCGGGTCGCCGGCATCGCGCAGGTTCTGGAAGTTGACGCCCTTGACCACCCGCCCGGCGTCCACGTCGAGGCAGGGGATGACACGTACTGCGAGGGTCACGGCTGTTCGCCTTCCGGAACTTCCTGGGCTTTCTGGGCCGCCAGGGTCTTTGCCAGTCCGGACCGGTACGCGTCGATCTCGACCTCGACCATCATCCGGGAGTCGATCAGGCCCTCGACCACCACCATGGTGGCCGCCGGGCGTGCGGCGCCGAAGAGTTCACGGTGGGCGCGGCCCACTTCCTCGGCGTCGCGGACGTGGGTGATGTACATCCGGGTGCGGACGACATCGTCGGTGGTCAGACCGTACGCGGCCAGGGCCTTGAGCCCGACGCCGAACGCGGCGAGGGTCTGCCGGTACGGGTCGCCCTCGTGCTCGATCCGGCCGTCCACCCAGGCGGTGGTGCCGGCGACGTGCACGTGGTCGCCCGCGGCGACCGCCCGGGAGTAGCCGAACTCGTCCTCCCAGGGGGAGAATCCGGCAACCCTGCCACGTACGACCTCGCCGCGCACGATCCGACCGTCCGTCATCCGGAAACCGCCTCCAGGGCCTCTTCGAGGGTGAACTTCTGCTCGTAGAGTGCCTTGCCCACGATGGCGCCCTCGACACCCTCGGCGACGAGCGAGGCGATGGCCCGCAGGTCGTCGAGCGAGGAGACGCCGCCGGAGGCGACGACGGGCTTGTCGGTCGCGGCGCAGACGTCGCGCAGCAGCTGGAGGTTGGGGCCGGTCAGGGTGCCGTCCCGGTTGACGTCGGTGACGACGTAGCGGGCGCAGCCCTCCTGGTCGAGGCGGGTCAGCACGTCGAAGAGCTGGCCGCCGTCGCGGGTCCAGCCGCGGCCGCGCAGGGTGGTGCCGACCACGTCCAGGCCGACGGCGATCTTGTCGCCGTGCTCGGCGATGGCCTTGGCGACCCACTCCGGGGCCTCCAGGGCGGCGGTGCCGAGGTTGACCCGGGTGCAGCCGGTGGCGAGCGCGCGGGCCAGCGACTCGTCGTCGCGGATGCCGCCGGACAGCTCGACCTTGATGTCCAGCTGTCCGGTGACCTCGCGCAGCAGCTCGTAGTTGCTGCCGGTCCCGAAGGCGGCGTCGAGGTCGACCAGGTGCAGCCACTCGGCGCCGGCGTTCTGCCAGGCGAGGGCGGCGGCGAGCGGCTCGCCGAAGGAGGTCTCGGTGCCGGAGGCGCCCTTGACCAGGCGGACGGCCTGGCCGTCACGGACGTCGACGGCGGGCAGCAGTTCGAGGCTCATCAGTTCCAACTCTCAGACAGTCAGAGGGTGTTGACCCAGTTGGTCAGCAGGGCGGCACCGGCGTCGCCGGACTTCTCGGGGTGGAACTGGGTGGCCCACAGCGGGCCGTTCTCGACGGCCGCGACGAACGGCTGTCCGTGGGTGGTCCAGGCGACCAGCGGCGGGTTGATCCGCGCGCTGTGGGTCTCCAGCTCCCAGTGCCGCACCCCGTAGGAGTGCACGAAGTAGAAGCGGGTCTCCGGGTCGAGGCCGGCGAACATCCGGCCGCCCTCGGGGGCGTCCACGGTGTTCCAGCCCATGTGCGGGACGACGGGGGCGTCCAGCGGCTCCACCGTGCCCGGCCACTCGTCGCAGCCGGCCGTCTCCACGCCGTGCTCGACCCCCTTCTCGAAGAGGATCTGCATGCCGACGCAGATGCCCATGACCGGCCGGCCCCCGGCGAGCCGGCGGCCGATGATCCAGTCGCCACGGACGGACTTGAGCCCGCGCATGCAGGCCTCGAAGGCGCCCACGCCGGGGACCAGCAGGCCGTCCGCGGCCATCGCGGTGTCGTAGTCGGAGCTGACCGTGACGTCCGCTCCGGTCCGCTCCAGGGCGCGCTGCGCCGAGCGGAGGTTGCCGGAGCCGTAGTCGAGGACGACGACGTTCTTGCCCATGTTCAGGTGTCCAGTCTCTGTGCGGCGGTCGGCGGGTGCGGGGTGTCCTGCGCCCTAGAGGCGCATGAGGCCGGAGGCCAGGCACATCACGGAGCCGAAGGCCAGCACCAGGATGACGCTCTTCGAGTGCTTCTGCTTCCAGAAGGAGATGACTCCGCCGGCCAGGAAGAGGCCGACGAAGATGAGGATCATCGCGGTATTGCTCACAGCGCACCCTTGGTCGACGGAAGGATTCCGGCCGCGCGCGGGTCGCGCTCGGCGGCGTAGCGCAGCGCCCGGGCCAGCGCCTTGAACTGGCACTCCACGATGTGGTGCGCGTTGCGCCCGTACGGCACGTGGACGTGCAGCGCGATCTGCGCCTGGGCCACGAAGGACTCCAGGATGTGCCGGGTCATCGTGGTGTCGTACGAGCCGATCATCGGCGCGATGCCCTCGGGCTCGGTGTGCACCAGGTACGGCCGGCCGGAGAGGTCCACGGTGACCTGGGCGAGCGACTCGTCCAGCGGCACCGTGCAGTTGCCGAAGCGGTAGATGCCCACCTTGTCGCCGAGCGCCTGCTTGAAGGCGGCGCCGAGCGCGAGGGCGGTGTCCTCGATGGTGTGGTGGGTGTCGATGTGCAGGTCGCCGTCGGTCTTGACGGTGAGGTCGAACAGGCCGTGCCGGCCGAGCTGGTCGAGCATGTGGTCGTAGAAGCCGACGCCCGTGGAGATGTCGGTCCTCCCGGTGCCGTCGAGGTCTATCTCGACCAGGACCGAGGTCTCCTTGGTGGTGCGCTCGACGCGTCCGATGCGGGACATGGGGTTACAGCTCCTTGATCACATTGCGGACGGCGTCCAGGAAGGCGTCGTTCTCGGCGGGTGTGCCGGCGGTGACGCGCAGCCACCCGGGCACACCGTTGTCACGGACCAGGACGCCCTGGTCGAGGATGGCCCGCCACACCGCCCGGGTGTCGGCGAAGCGCCCGAACTGGACGAAGTTGGCGTCCGAGTCGGTGACCTCCAGACCCATCCCGCGCAGCGCGTCGACCAGCCGGTCGCGCTCCTCCTTGAGCCGTCCGACGTACCCGAGCAGGGTGTCGGTGTGCTCCAGGCAGGCCAGCGCGGTCGCCTGGGTGACGGCCGACAGGTGGTACGGCAGGCGCACCAGCTGCACCGCGTCGACCACGGCCGGGTCGGCGGCCAGGTAGCCCAGGCGCAGCCCGGCCGCGCCGAAGGCCTTGGACATGGTGCGGCTGACCACCAGGTTGGGGCGGCCCTCGATCAGCGGCAGCAGCGAGGCGCGGTGCGAGAACTCGACGTACGCCTCGTCCACCACGACCAGGCTGGGCCGGGCGGCCTGCGCGGCCTCGTACAGCCGCAGCACGGTGGCGGCGTCCACGGCGGTGCCGGTCGGGTTGTTGGGCGAGCAGACGAACACCACGTTCGGCCGGTGCTCCGCGATCGCGGCGACGGCGGCGTCCACGTCGATGGTGAAGTCGTCGTTGCGCGGGCCGGAGATCCAGGCGGTTCCGGTGCCCCGGGAGATCAGCGCGTGCATCGAGTAGGAGGGCTCGAAGCCGAGCGCGCTGCGCCCGGGGCCGCCGAAGGTCTGCAGCAGCTGCTGGAGCACCTCGTTGGAGCCGTTGGCGGCCCACACCTGTTCCCGGCCGACCGGGAAACCGGTGGTCGTGGAGAGGTACCCGGCGAGGCCCTCGCGCAGTTCGACCGCGTCCCGGTCCGGGTAGCGGTTGAGCCCGCGGGCGGCCTCGGCGACCCGTTCGGCGATCCGGGCCACCAGTGCCTCGGGCAGCGGGTACGGGTTCTCGTTGGTGTTCAGCTGGACGGGCACGTCCAGCTGCGGCGCGCCGTACGGGGACTGGCCGCGCAGCTCGTCCCGGACGGGCAGGTCGTCGATGCGGGTCACCGCGGCCGGAGGGGTCGAGGCGTCCGAAGGGGTCGGAGGAGTCACGAGCCGGGAACCGTCCAGTCGAAACGAGCCTTGATCGCGTCCCCGTGCCCCGGCAGGTCCTCGGCGTTCGCCAGGTTGACCACGTGCGCGGCGACGTCCGCCAGCGCGTCCCGGTCGTACTCGACGACCTGGACGCCGCGCAGGAAGGTCTGCACCGACAGCCCGGAGGAGTGGCAGGCGCAGCCGCCGGTGGGCAGCACGTGGTTGGAGCCGGCCGCGTAGTCGCCCAGCGAGACCGGGGTCCAGCGGCCGATGAAGACCGCACCGGCGTTGACCACCCGGGCCGCGACGGCGTGGGCGTCGCGGGTCTGGATCTCCAGGTGCTCGGCGGCGTAGGCGTTGACGACGGCGAGGCCCTGCTCCAGGTCGTCGACCAGGATGATGCCGGACTGCTTGCCGCCCAGCGCCTCGGCGACCCGCTCACCGTGCTTGGTCCGCGCGACCTGCACGGCCAGCTCGGCCTCGACCGCGTCGGCCAGCGCCGGGGAGTCGGTGACCAGCACCGAGCCGGAGGTGGGGCCGTGCTCGGCCTGGCTGATCAGGTCGGCGGCGACGTCGGACGCCAGCGCGCTGTCGTCGGCGAGGACGACGATCTCGGTCGGGCCGGCCTCCGAGTCGATGCCGATCCGGCCGGCGAAGTAGCGCTTGGCGGCGGCCACGTAGATGTTGCCCGGGCCGGTGACCACGTTGACCGGCGCGCACTCCTCGGTGCCGAGGGCGAACATCGCGACCGCCTGGGCACCGCCGACGGAGTAGACCTCGTCCACGCCGAGCAGCGCGCAGGCCGCCAGGACGGCCGGGTGGACCCGGCCGCCGAACTCCTTCTGCGGCGGCGAGGTGACCGCGATGCCGCGCACGCCCGCCTCCTGGGCCGGCACCACGTTCATCACCACGGAGGACGGGTAGACCGCCAGCCCGCCCGGCACGTACAGGCCGACCCGCTCGACCGGCACCCAGCGCTGGGTGACCGTGCCGCCCGGCACCACCTGGGTGGTGTGGCCGGTGCGGCGCTGGTCCGCGTGCACGGTGCGGGCCCGGCGGATCGTCTCCTCCAGGGCGGCCCGCACCTTCGGGTCCAGCGTCTCCAGGGCCGCGGTCAGCTGCTCGGCCGGGACCCGGGTCGACTCCAGCCGGACGCCGTCGAAGCGTTCGGTGATCTCGATCAGCGCCGCGACCCCGCGATGGCGCACGTCCTCGGCGATCGGCCGCACCTTCTCCAGGGCGGCCGCAACGTCGAACTCGGCACGGGGCAGCAGGTCACGCGGGTCGTCCAGCGAGCCGCGGAGGTCGATTCGAGAGATCACGCCACCCAGTGTAGGGAGTGGCCGGAACCGCTGGTCCCGCATTTCAGTCCGTGATACGAAAGGCGAGACGACCGGGGGACGGGGGAAACCATGGCGGAGCGTGCTCCGGAGGGCTGGAGCGGGGTCGAGCAGCAGCTCTGGGAGGCGTACCGCCAGGGCCGGATCCTGGACCTGCGAACGGGCGACGCGGAGACCGACGACCCCTTCGGCGGGGCCGTCTGGGGCCCCGAGCGCACCGTCCGCGCCGAGGTGCTCGCCCACCTGCTGCTGGCCGGCCCGGAGCCCGCCCCCGGGCGGGTCGCCTCGCTGCGGTTCAGCGGCGTGCGGGTCACCGACTCGCTCAACCTGGCCGGCGCCGCCATCGGCCACTACATCGAACTCCACGAGTGCCGCTTCGAGCACAAGATCCTGGTCTCCGAGGCCTCGGCGCCGACGCTGCGCTTCGTGAACTGCCTGATCCCCCGGCTGGAGGCCTCCCGGCTCTCCACCACCGGCGACCTCCACCTGGCGCGCTGCCGCCTCCCCGAGGGCATCCGGCTCACCGACGCCAAGATCGGCACCGACCTGCTGCTCAACCAGACGCACGTCGGCGGCGACCGCTTCGGCCGGGCCGTCTCCGCCGACGGGATCACCGTCAACCAGGACTTCGAGGCCGAACGCCTGGAGACCCGGGGCGAGTTGAGCATACGCACGGCCCGGATAGGCGGCCGCCTCTCGCTGCGCGGCGCCCAGCTGCACGCCGACCGGCGGCACAACCGCACCTGCCTCAACGCCGTCCGGGTCGTCATCGGCCACACCCTCTACCTGACCGGCTCCGCCGACCTCGGCTGGACCGGCTCCCGCGGCTACTACGGCTCCGGCTACGGCCAGGTCCCGCCGTCCGACGGCCCGGTCACCCCGTTCCGCGCCCACGGCAGGGTCCGGCTGTCCGACTCCCGCTTCGACGGCGCCTGCCTGATCTCCGGGGAGTTCCACCTGGAGGACGACGACGAGCTCTCGCTGCGCCGCATCCAGACCCCCGAGCTGCGCTTCTCCTGCGACTTCCGCCCCACCGGCACCGTGTCCCTCTCCCGCGCCCGGGTCGGCAACCTGGTCGACAAGCCGGAGGCCTGGCCGCTCGGCAGGCACCTGGGCCTCACCGGCTTCGTCTACGAGAACCTGCGCCCGATGCGGCCCTTCTCCGTCCGGCAGCGGATCGCCTGGTTGGAGGGCTCCTCGGTGGACTTCCAGCCGGAGTCCTACGAGCAGCTCGCGGCCGCCCTGCGCCGCGACGGCGCCGACGACGACGCCCGCGAGGTGCTCTACGCCAAGCAGCGCCGGCGCCGGCGCACCCTGCCGCTGCCGGCCCGGGCCTGGGGCGCGGTCCAGGACGCCACCGTCGGCTACGGCTACCGACCCGGCCGGGCGGGCCTGTGGCTGCTGCTCGCCTGGATCCTCGGCAGCCTCTGGTTCGCCACCCACCCGCTGGAGCCGCTCAAGGCCGACGAACGCCCGCACTGGAACCCGGTGCTGTACACCCTCAACCAGCTGCTGCCGATCGTGGACCTCAACCAGGGCGGCTGGAACCCCGGCGGCCTCACCCAGTGGATCTCCGCCGGGCTGGTCGTGATCGGCTGGCTGCTCGCCTCCACCGTCGTGGCCGGCGCCACCCGGATGCTCCAGCGCGGCTGAGCCGGCCGCCGTCCGGCGCGCTCGGGCGGGGCCGCCCGGCCCGGTCGGACGGCCCCGCCGGACGGCCGGCCCCGTCAACCCTGCGACAAGGCCCCCGCCCGGGGAACTACGCTGTCCGCCGTGACAGAACGGCTGCCGCTCTTCCCGCTGAACACCGTGCTCTACCCGGGCCTGGTGCTGCCCCTGAACGTCTTCGAGGAGCGCTACCGCCGTCTCGTCGCCGACCTGCTCGAACAGCCCGAGGACACCCCCCGGCGGTTCGGCGTGCTCGCGATCAAGGACGGCCGGGAGGTCGCGCCGGTCCGGCCCGAGGAGGGCCCGGCCGGTCCGCTGGACGGCCTCGGCACCGTCACCGGGGACCCGCTGGAGGCGATCTTCCCGGTCGGCTGCGTCGCCGACATCGCCTCCGTCCAGCACCAGCCGGACGGCCGCTACGAGCTGCTGGTCACCGGCACCACCCGGTTCGAGCTGCACTCGGTGGACGCCTCCGGCCCGTACCTGACCGGCGGGATCGAGCCGATCGAGGAGCGTCCCGGCGAGGGCTCCGGCGCCCTGGCCTCCGAGGTCGAGCGGGCGTTCCGGGTCTACCAGAAGCGCCTGGCCGGCGCCCGCGAGGCCAGCACCGTCGGCCACCAGGAGCTCCCGGACGACCCCCAGGTGCTCTCCTACCTGGTCGCCGCCGCCTCGGTGTTCGAGACCCCGGTCAAGCAGCGGCTGCTCGCCTGCCCGGACACCGCGCAACGGCTGCGCACCGAGCTCGACCTGCTGCGCCGCGAGACCGCCGTCCTCAGCTGGCTGCCCTCGCTGCCCGCCGTCGACCTCACCCGCCAGTCCTTCAGCCCCAACTGACCGAGGACCCCGCATGGCCAAGAAGACGAAGAAGGGCGGCCAGGGCACACCCGCCACCGTCGCCCTGGAAGCCGCCGCCGTCCCGTTCACCGTGCACGCCTACGACCACGACCCGGCCGCCGCCTCCTACGGCGGTGAGGCCGCCGAGGTCCTCGGCGTCGCCCCCGAGCGGGTCTTCAAGACCCTGGTCGCCGACGTGGACGGCACCCTGACCGTCGGTGTGGTCCCGGTCGCCGGACAGCTCGACCTCAAGGCCCTGGCGGCGGCCGTCGGCGGCAAGCGCGCCGCGATGGCCGACCCGGCCGCCGCCGAACGCAGCAGCGGGTACGTCCTGGGCGGCATCTCCCCGCTGGGCCAGCGCCGCCCGCTGCGCACCGTCGTCGACGCCAGCGCGCTCGGCCACCCCACCGTCTACGTCTCGGCGGGCCGGCGCGGCCTCGAAGTCGAGCTGGCCCCCACCGACCTGGTCGCCCTCACCGGGGCCCGCACCGCCGCCATCGCGCGCTGAGCCGCGCCCCGGACCACCGGGAACGCCCTGAAAAAGCCCCGCGCCCCGGCTCCATGGGAGCGGGGCGCGGGGCGCGGCAGGTGCGTGCCGACGGCGACCGGCCGGGAGCGGGCGTCAGTGCCCCGTACCGCTCCCCGGCCCCGGCCCGGCCCACGGCCCCGCCGGAGCCCCCGCCGGAGGTGCCGCCAGCGGGTTCTGCGCCACCGGCGCCCAGTACGGCGGCGGGTCCTCCTCGCGCTTCCCGAACGCCGCCGAGAGCAGGAGCAGCACCACCATCGCCGCCATCGGCCAGACCAGCAGCGCCCCCAGCGCCCCCAGGTCGATGCTCGCGTCGAAGTGCCCGCCGTTGCCGACCCGCCGGGCCTCGCCGATCAGGTCACTGCTGGGCCCGAGACTGCGGCCGATCCGCCAGCCGCCGATCGATCCGAGCAGCCCGCCGACGGTCAGCCCCAGCGCGACCGCGATGCCGCCACCGCGCCGCCGGGTCACCAGGAAGGCCCCGAGCGCGGTCAGGATCCCGGCGCCCAGGCCGATGAGCACGAACACCGCGTCGGCCCCGGCCCGCTGCTCCCCCTCGGGGTCGGCGTAGAGGATGCGGTCCCCGTCCACCACCAGCGGCACCTTCGGCGCCAGCCAGGCCCACAGCCCGGCCACCACCAGTCCGGCCACCAGACAGGCGACCACGACACCGGCCCCGAGCCGCACCTCCGGCAGCAGCCGCTGCCCCAACGGGCTCGCCTCCGCCCCGAGGGCGGTGGCCCCGTGCGGCGGCGGCGCGAACGGATCGGACGCTGCGTCCGGCACCGCCTGCACATCGGCGGGGACGGGATCCGGAGGTGTGTTCGGTACGGTCACGGGGCCCATCGTTTCACGACGGCCACGCGAACGACCCACCACCGTACCGACGGAACGCGGACCCTAGCGGGAGACCGCCCGCCGGTACGCCCAGGTGGCGACGGCCAGCGACACCACGCCCACCCCCGCGCAGACCGCGAGGTCCACGAGCACCAGCGCCCAGTCCGGATCCGGCGCGAAGGTCCGCGCGAAGGCGTCCACCCCGTACGTGGACGGCAGCAGGTCCCGCAGCCACTGCACCGGCTGCGGCAGGTGGCCCGCCGGCAGCACGCCCAGCAGCAGGGCGGCCGACATGCCGAGCTGCCCGAGCATCGTCGCGATCTCCTGCCGCGGCGCCAGCAGCCCGCAGGCCGCCCCCAGCCCCGACAGCGCGGCCCCGGCCAGCGGCACGACCGCCAGCAGCACCCACAGCTGCCCGAGCGGCAGTCCGAACATCACCGCCCCGAACACCGCCGTGGCGAGCGTCCCGGGCAGGGTGAAGGAGGCGTACGCGGCGGCCGCCCCCAGCACAACCGAGGCGGCGGGCACCGGAAGCGTCGCGTAGTGGTCGAGCCCGCCGGTGGCCCGCAGCTTGCCGAAGTACTGGGCGAGCAGGTTCAGCGCGACGAACGCCACCACCAGCACGCTCGATCCGGCGACGACCGACCGCGCCTCCGAGGACTGCCCGGCGTCCACCACGCCCCGCATCATCACCAGGATGCCCACGGACTGGAAGGTGGCCACGAACAGCAGCGGGATGCGCGCCACCCGCGCCCGGGCGAGCTGCGCCCGGTACACGGCCGCGAGCGCCGGCAGCAGCCGGGCCGCGGGGGCGAGGGGGGCGGGGGCGGCCGTGGACCGGTCGGTCCGCGGGGGCACCGAGAGCAGCGTCACTTGGCCAGTCCTCCGTGGCGGCCGCCCAGCTTGAGGTAGGCGTCCTCAAGGCTCGGGGTGGCGAGGGTGAAGTCGTCGAGCGCGGCGAAGGCCGGGCCGGTGGTCACCGCGGCGACCAGTTCGCGGGCCTGTTCGGGGGTGGTGCGGACGGTCCAGCGGCGGCCGGTGCACTCGGCCCGTTCGCGCAGCGCGGCGACGGCGGGCACGCCGAGCGGCGCCTCGTCCCGCCAGACCAGGTCGAGCCGGACGTCGCCGTCCACCAGCGCCTTGAGCCCGCCGGGCGTGTCGCAGGCGATGACCCGGCCGTCGTCCACCACGGCGACCCGGTCGAGCACCGTCTCCGCCTCGATCACGTTGTGGGTGACCAGCAGCACCGTCGTCCCGTGCTCGGCGCGCCGCCGGTCCACGGCGCTCCACACGGCCCGCCGGGCGACGGGGTCCATGCCGGTGGTGGGCTCGTCCAGGACGAGCAGCGGCCGCTCCCCCACCAGGGTGGCCGCGAAGCAGGCGAGCCGCCGCTGCCCGCCGGACAGCTTGGCGAGCGGCCGGGCGGCGATCGGCTCCAGTCCGAGCTCGGCCAGCACGTCCGCAGCCGCGCCGCGGGCCCGCGCCCGGGTGAGTCCGCGCAGCCGTCCGGTGGTCTCGGCGGCGAGCGCCACCGTCAGCTCGTCCAGCGCGGTCGACTCCTGCCCGAGGTAGCCGAGCAGCCGGGCGGCCCGGTCGGGGTGCCGAACGATGTCGTGGCCGAAGAGTTCGACGGATCCCGAGTCGGGGCGCAGCAGCCCGGTGAGCTGGCGCACCAGCGTCGACTTCCCGGCTCCGTTGGGCCCGAGCAGGCCGAAGATCTCGCCGGTGCGGACGGTGAGGGTGATGCCGTCGTTGGCCCGGATCTCGGTGGCGGCCGCGCCGCGCCCGCCGCGGTAGGTCCTGACCAGGTCGCGCACGGCCACGCACGGCAGGGGTTCCTCGGGTGCTCGCCCCGCCGTCTCGTTCACGACCGAAGACTCTACGCGCTCGTACGGGCGAACCGGACAACGGGGCCCTCGGGCCCGTCCCGGGCCCCGGGGCGCCGATCGGCCGGCTCAGTCGTCGACGACCATCGAGCCGCCCGGGACCCGGGCCGCCAGCTCCTTCCAGAACCCGGCCCGGATGGCGTAGCGGTCGTGCTCGTCGATCTGGTCGTCCTTGTGCGCCAGCAGCCCGAAGCGGGCGGCGTAGCGCAGCAGCTCGCCGTCCACCCGGTGCGGGATGCGCGGGTAGTCGGGCCAGAGCACGGTCAGTCTTTCGGAGTCGCCGACGCGTTCGCTCCAGCGGCGGGCGAAGACCTGCCCGACCTCGTGGGCGTCGCCGCCGATGGAGGTGATGTCCTCCTCGCGGTCGGCCCAGCGCTGCTCGGCGGTGGTGAGGTGGGCGAGGGTGGGCAGGCTGTCGCCGGCGGTGACGGCGGGTTCGGGGGCGGGCCGGTCGACCCAGCCGCGGTCCGATGACCACCGCAGCACCGGCCCGGCCTGCGCGACGGCGCCGTGCCCGTTCGTCCCGTGCCCGGTGGCGGTGTGCCCGTTGGCGCCCGGCCCGTGGGGGCCGTGGCCGTTGCCGCCGTTCGCCGCCGCGGTGATCGGGGTGACGGAGGAGGCCCGTCCGGCCAGGTCCTTCGGTGTCGGTACGACCTTGAGCGCGGCGGCGGCCGGCTGCGGCCGGCCGTCGCCGGCGGGGGCGTCGCCCGCCCCGTCCCCGGCCGCTGCCGCCGGTCGGGCCGCCGGCGGCACCACGGTGGGCAGCGCGGCGGGCGGGGCGGCCGGCGGGGCGGAGAGGATCTTGGCGATCTCCTGCCGGGCGCCGGGGGCCGGGTACACGCTGGAGTGCTCCCGCAGCGAGAAGGACCCCTCGATCCACTCGCGGTCCAGCACCCGCCGCTCGTCCGCCTCGCCGACCAGGTCCTCGGACTGGTTGAAGTCACCGTCGGCGGCCTGCAGGGCCCACAGGTGGACGGCCACCCCGTGTTCCTTGGCGGTCATCATGCCGGGCAGCAGGTCCCCGTCGCCGGTGATCAGCACGACGTCGGCGCAGGCCCGGTTGCGGGCGAGCTCGGAGAGTTCGGCGTGCATCGCGGCGTCCACGCCCTTCTGCACCCAGCGCCCCTCGGCCCGGGTGAGCGCACCGAGCCGCACGGTGACCCTGGGCAGCACCCGCAGCCGCCGGTGCTCGGGCATCGGGCGCCGGTCGGGGGCGGCGTCGAACCAGTAGATCCGCAGCAGCGGCAGTCCGGTCTCGGCCTCGGCGCGCTCGCGCAGCGCGGCGATCAGGGCCGTGTGGTCGACGGTGACCTTGGAGCGGGACGGATCCCCCGCGAGCAGGCTGGCGGCGGCGCCCACCAGGTATCCGGCGTCCACCAGGACGACACAGCGGTCCATCGCGCACCTCTTTTCGCTCGCCCTCGGAGTCGGTCGGGTCGGTCGGTTCGGGAGTGGGCGGTCGGCCCGTCGTCCGGGCGTGCCGAGGTGAGGGGCCCCCGTCGCCGCCCGATCGTTGGGTCACCTTTTACCCGCGGTTCGCCTGCCGAACCTCGCCGGTTGTCCCGGTACCGCAACAGCCGTACCGGCGCGGAGCGGGGGAAAGCGAAGGCGGGCCCCGTACAACGACGGGGCCCGCCTCAGGTCACGCGGGGAGGGTGTTCCGGCCGGTGGACGCCCCGTGCCGCCGGGGCCGCCGGGGGCTCCGTACTCAGCCCTTGAGCTCGGCGGCGACCAGCTCGGCCAGCTGGACGGCGTTCAGCGCGGCGCCCTTGCGCAGGTTGTCGTTCGAGACGAACAGCGACAGGCCGTTGTCGACCGTCTCGTCCGCCCGGATGCGCCCGACGTAGCTCGGGTCCCGGCCGGCGGCCTGGAGCGGGGTGGGGATCTCGGACAGCTCGACGCCGGGGGCGGCGCCGAGCAGCTCGGCGGCGCGCTCGGGGCTGATCGGACGCTCGAAGCGGGCGTTGATCTGCAGCGAGTGGCCGGAGAAGACCGGGACGCGCACGCAGGTGCCGGCGACCTTCAGGTCCGGGATGCCGAGGATCTTGCGGCTCTCGTGGCGGAGCTTCTGCTCCTCGTCGGTCTCGTTGGAGCCGTCGTCCACGAGGGAGCCGGCCAGCGGCACCACGTTGAAGGCGATCGGACGCCGGTAGACCTTGGGCTCCGGGAACTCGACGGCGCCGCCGCCGTGGGCGAGCGCGGCGGCGCCGTCCACGACCTTGGCGGCCTGGTCCTGGAGCTCGGCGACGCCGGCCACACCGCTGCCGGAGACGGCCTGGTAGGTGGAGACGACGAGCGCGGCCAGACCGGCCTCCTCGTGCAGCGGGCGCAGCACGGGCATGGCGGCCATGGTGGTGCAGTTCGGGTTGGCGACGATGCCCTTGGGGCGGTCGGCGACGGCCTCCGGGTTGACCTCGGAGACGACCAGCGGGACCTCGGGGTCGCGGCGCCAGGCGGAGGAGTTGTCGATCACGACGGCACCGGCCGCGGCGACCTTGGGGGCCAGGGCCTTGGAGGTCGAGCCGCCGGCCGAGAAGATCACGATGTCCAGGCCGGTGTAGTCGGCCGTGGCCGCGTCCTCGACGGTGACCTCGGTGCCCTGCCAGGGCAGCGTGCGCCCGGCCGAGCGGGCCGAGGCGAACAGCCGCAGCTGCTTCACCGGGAAGTTCCGCTCCGCGAGGATCTCGCGGACCACGCCGCCGACCTGGCCGGTGGCGCCGACAATACCGATCTTCATCTCCGACTACTCCTCTGAATCGTGCTGTTCACGGCCGCACTCTGTCCATCATGCCTTGTCACAGGGGTCGGACGGCCCGGCGTTCCACGCTGTGAGAGCGCCACTACTGGTCCAGACCACTGGCGAGAGCCAGCGCGGCACGGACCTCCTCCGCACCGGCCGGCAGCAGCGGCAGCCGCACGTCCGGGGTCGGGATGCGGCCCTGGGCGTGCAGCACGCCCTTGGTCACCGACGGGTTCGGCGCCGTGAAGGCCGACAGCGCCAGCCCGGTCAGCCGGTGCCCGAGCTCCCGCGCCCGCGCCACGTCCCCGGCCCGCCAGGCCTCGACCAGCTCGACGAAGCGGGCGGTCGCCAGGTGGGCGGAGGCGAGGATGCCGCCGGCCGCGCCGAGCGCCAGCATCGGCGAGAGGTAGGCGTCCTCGCCGGTGAGGAAGGCGAACCCCTCGGGGGCGTCGGCGAGCAGCTCGACGGCGGTCTGGTCCAGCCCGCCGGTCGCGTACTTGACGCCCACCACGCCCTCGATCGCGGCGAGTTCGCGCAGCGCGGCGGTGGAGAGCTGCTGCCCGGTGCGGTACGGGATGTGGTAGACGACCAGCGGCAGCGGGCTGCTCGCGGCCAGGGCCCGGAAGTGCGCGACCGTCCCCGCCTCGCCGGCCCGGACGAAGGACGGCGTGGTGACCAGCGCCGCCGCCCGGGGCACCCGCGCGCCGAGCGCGGCCAGCGCCTCGCCGACGGTCCGGGTGTCGCCGCCGGAGGCGCCGACGGTCAGCTGCGCCCCGCGCTCGGCGCAGGCGGCCGCGGCGACGTCGACCACCGCGTCCCGCTCCCCGGCGGTCAGCGCGGCCGGCTCGCCGGTGGTGCCGAGGGCGACCAGCCCGGCCGCCCCGGCGTCCAGGACCTCGTGCGCGAGCTTCTCCAGCGCGTCGAGCGCGACGGAGCCGTCGGCGGCGAACGGGGTGATCAGGGGGACGTGGATGCCCGTGAGTTCCATGTCCCCGATCCTGCGCCCCTCCGATCACCCAGGTCCAGTTCACATTTCCGACGCTTCTCGTAAGCACAGCCGATGCTCGGTCGGCCGGCTGGACTACATTGGACCGATGCTGGACGTCCGACGCCTGCGCCTGCTGCGCGAACTCGCCCACCTCGGCACCATCGCGGCCGTCGCCGAGGCGCTCTCCTTCAGCCCCTCCGCGGTGTCCCAGCAGCTGTCCGTCCTGGAGAAGGAGGCGGGCGTCCCGCTGCTGGAGCGCACCGGGCGGCGGGTCACCCTCACTCCGGCCGGGCGCGGCCTCGTCCGGCACGCCGAGGCGGTGCTCGCCCTGCTGGAGCAGGCGGGCGCCGAACTCGCCCACACCAAGCGGGGGTTGGCCGGCCCGCTGCGGATCGGCACCTACCCCTCGGCGGCCCGGGCGATCATCCCCGCGGTGCTCGCCGAGCTGGCCGGCTGGCACCCGGGACTGGAGCCGATGGTCACCGAGGTGGACCCGGCGGCCGTCGGCGCGGCCCTGCGGGCGGGCGAGCTGGACGTGGCGCTGGTGCACGAGTACGACCTCGTCCCGACCGACCCGGAGCCGGGCCTCGCGGTGACCCGCCCGGTCTTCACCGAGCCCATGTACCTGGCCGCCCGCGCCCCGGGCACCCTCGCCGAGCAGCGCGACGCGCCGTGGATCATGGCCCCGCCCGACACCCTCTGCCACACCATGGCCGTCCGCGCCTGCGAGGCGGCCGGCTTCGCGCCCCGCATCCGGCACCAGATCGACGACTTCACCACGGTGCTCGCCCTGGTCGCGGCCGGTCAGGGCGTCGCCCTGGTCCCCCAGCTGGGCACGGCCGGGCTCCCGCCGGGCGTCGTGCTCACCCGCCTGCCGATGTACCGCCGCACCCGCGCCGCGTTCCGCGCCGGCGCCGGCTCCCACCCGGCCATCTCCGCCTTCGTCTCGGCCCTGCACACGGCCGTCCCGCCGGGGCTGGGCGGCGGCACCTGAGGAACGCGCGGGGCCCGGGGCGCCCACCGGAGTGGGGCGCCCCGGGCCCGTCGTCACCGCTGCCCTAGGGCGTGTCTGACAATTGGCGTCGGATCAGCGTGCGGCGTTGGGGTGCGTGCATCGCAAGGCGGAGGAGGGAGCCACTGCGGAGCATTGG